>CAZWNI010000021.1:3604-14951 GCA_964635385.1 uncultured Oscillospiraceae bacterium | reverse complement strand
GGCACTAACCTGGCGGTGCGTTACCGTGGAAGTATCCTTGATGCACCCGGAATTTGAAAAGATTTGCCGCCGCTTCACCTTCATGGTTTTTTCAGTACCCTGCAAACCATTAAAAATGGACAAAACAATCCCGCAGAACCCGGTTTTCAGACTGAATTCTGCGGGGTTTTGGATTATTCTACGGTTACGCTTTTGGCTAAGTTTCTGGGTTTATCCACATCACATCCCCGAAGGACGGCGGTGTAATAAGCGAAAAGCTGTAAGGGGATAACCGATAACAGGGGCATATAAATATCATCTGCACTGGGAATCGAAAGCACATACCGTGCAATGCTCATATCCACCGGCAGACCTTCCTTTACCACCAACAATACCTTGGCGCCCCGTGTCACTACCTCCTTGATATTGCTGACCGTTTTTTCATAGAGATTGGACTGGGTGGCTACGGCAATCACCGGAACATCGGTGTCGATTAAAGAAATCGTGCCATGCTTCAGCTCACCGGCCGCATAAGCTTCCGAGTGCATATAGGAGATTTCTTTCAGCTTTAAGGAGCCTTCCAAGGAGATGGCGTAATCCAGCCCACGGCCAATAAAGAACAGGTCGGTGGCATTTTGGAACCGGGAAGCATAGTATTTGCAATCCTCGGTTTTTTCCAGAATCTGCTGCATTTGCTGGGGAATCTCCTGAATGGTTTTTCCCATTTTTCCCACCTGTTCGGGTGTCATGGTGTGCTTGCACAAGGCAAACTGCATGGCAAGCAGGTACATTACGCCAAGCTGCACTGTATAAGCCTTAGTGCTGGCCACGGCGATTTCCGGCCCGGCCCAAGTGTAGATTACATAATCTGCTTCCCGGGAAATGGAAGAACCCACTACGTTGACCACCGCCAATGTGGGGACGCCGCGCTGTTTGGCCAGCCGCAGAGCCGCCAAAGTGTCCGCTGTTTCTCCGGACTGGCTGATAATAATCATCAATTCGTTTTCATTGAGAATGGGATTGCAGTAACGGAATTCCGAAGCAATCTGTACGTCTACCGGAACCCGTGCCAGTTGTTCCATGATGTTTTTGCCGATCATGCCTGCGTGCATGGCTGTGCCGCAAGCTACGATGTGGATTTTCTGGGTGTCGGCAAACAGGGAATCAGGTATCCCTTCGTTATCAAAATTGGGGAGGTTTTCCTTTAACCGAGGAGAGACGGTATCCTTCAAGGCTTTGGGCTGCTCAAAAATCTCTTTGAGCATAAAGTGGGGATAACCCGCTTTTTCTGCCGCTTCCACATCCCAATTTGCAGTCAACACCTTCTTTTCCACTAAATCCCCGTCCAGGTTATACACCGAAACCTGGTCTTTGGTGAGCCGTACTATCTCATTTTCATCAATCAGTTCGTAATTACGAGTGTATTTCAGCACAGCCGGAATGTCGCTGGCAATGAAATTTTCCCCTTCGCCAACGCCAATAATCAGGGGGCTGTCTTTGCGCAGGGCGAAGATTTCTTCCGGGAAATCCCGGAATAAAATGCCCAGGGCGTAACTGCCCTTAACGGCGGCGGTCAACCGGAGGACGGCTTCCATAGGATCGCCTTTGTAGTAATAATCCAACAGTTTCGCCACCACTTCGGTGTCGGTCTGGCTTTGAAAGTCATACCCTTTGCGCACCAGCTTTTCCTTCAGCTCCATGTAGTTTTCAATGATGCCGTTATGGACGATGGTGAGCCGGGCGTTGCCATGGGGATGGGAGTTAATGTCGCTGGGTTCTCCGTGGGTAGCCCAACGGGTGTGACCAATGCCGCAGGTGCCCTGAGGCACTCCCTCCGCATTCATCTTTTCTTCCAGTTGCTTTAATCGGCCCTTTGTTTTAATGGTGGAAATTCTTCCCTCGTTGAGCACTGCAATACCGGCGGAGTCGTAGCCGCGGTATTCTAATTTCTTTAAGCCGTCCAACAGCACCGAAGCAGACTGCCGCCGGCCCACATATCCAACAATACCACACATAACTTTATACCTGTCTTTCCGGATTGATTTTGCAAAAAGCCTCTGTTTCTTCCTTTGCAGGAAGGGTTTTTCTTTTTGCTGACGACGCCGCCCATGGCAGCACCGAAAGGGCATCCGCCGAATTTTCGATGACCCTTTTCCTCGTCACCGCAGTACAGGCATGCGGTCTGGCGCTAATACACTGTGAATTCCGCCCTCCTGCTGGGTTTGGTTTTGCCGTACACCCTTCACAGTGATTTTATTCACATTTTACCGAGTTTGACCGAAAATGTCAATCTGACCATTTGATTTTATGCAAAATACTTTCTTTTTATGAAACGGCAGACAGGTTTTTGTACCGGCCTGCCTGCCGTTTCCAATAGTTTTATGTTTCCGGTTTTTCCGGCGGGACTTTGTCGGAAGCAGTATGAACCAAACGCACGTCCACCTGCTGGTAGGGGATAGAAATGCCCTCCCGGTCGAAAGCGTCCTTGATCTGCTCCAGCACATCGTAACGAAGTTCCCCCAAATTTTCTTTGGACACCCAAACCCGCAGCTTCAGCATCAATGCGTTGTCGCCGTAGCTCATGACCCGAATGAGCGGAGGAGGATTGGGAATGGTTTTGGGATTGGAAAGAACAATATCCCGGATCAAATCCTCTGCTTTGTGAAAGTCGTCTTCATAGCCAATGGGAATATCCAGGTCCAACTGGCGTGTGGTTTCTTTGGAGTAGTTGACGATGGTATTTTGGGTGACCACACTGTTGGGAATGTAGATCGCTTTGTTGTCCACGGTGTGGAGTTTGATGTTCAGCGAACTGATCTTTACTACTTCTCCTTCTACGTCGTTAATCAGCACATAGTCGCCCAGTTCCAGAGGCTTGGACGCCAGCAGCAATATGCCTCCGCAGACATTGCTTAAACTATCCTGTACGGATAAGGACAGAGCTACGCCGCAGACGCTGAACAGCGCTACAATGGAACTCATTTCCACGCCAAGGGTTTGGAGGATGACCAGCACTAAAACGATGTACACCGCACACCGCAGTGTCGAATAGAAAAAGTGGTGGGCGCTCTTGTCGATTTTAGAACGCTGCAATCCCCTTCGGCACAAGCGCAAAAACACCTTGGCCAGCAAAAGTCCACTTAAAGCCACCAAAACAACTTTGACAATGGTAGGCAGGGAGCTTTGGATATAGTTCCAGACGTTGGTGAAAAAGTCATGGGTGTCTTCCCCCAACTGCTGCACCGCTTCCACTACCTCTTGGGAGGTATTTAACTGGGACGTGGTGTCGCTGATGGTGGAATTTAAGGTAGAAGATTCCATAGCCGCAGACCTCCTTTTTCGTTATTATTTATTGTAACGGTCTCATCGTAGTTCGTCAAGATGCTCCCATTCAAAATGAAAGTGGAAAAGTAAATTTACCAGCCGTTGCTTCTCCCGCTCCGTTATGGGCTTTTCTATTTGGAAACCGTCAGTGGGATTTGTGCAGACTTTTGATTTTTCCATTTAACATTTTAGCTCTAAGAGAATTGAAACCGTGGGGGAATTTTAGTATAATGAATGTGTAGACTTTTGTCCAAAGGAGGCGCTGCGATTGGATCAAAGCAGTTCACTTTCTTATTTGGATCGTCGGGAAGAACTGCGCAGAAAGATTGAAGCTTTCGGGGCCGCCTCTCTTACCGATGAAGAAAACCTGGAATTTCTATTGAGCTATTGCACCAGATCCGACACGGCGCCGGCAGCGAAAGCATTGATAAAAGAATTCGGCTCATTGAAGCGGGTGATGGAATCCACAGTGGGCGCATTGGTTTCGGTGGAAGAGGTTAAGCCGCAGATGGCGCAGTTTCTCTACCTTATTTCCCAAGCACAACGTGCGGTATACGACCCAAGGCGCAGCCGAAAACCATTGATTTTGAAAACACCCCGGCAGTGGATGGATATGTTTCAAAAGCTCTACATTAACGATTCTCTGGAAATCGCACGAGTGGCTTACCTGAACCGAAATTACACCCTGCTGCGGGTAGTGACGATTTGCCGGGGCGAACCCATGGCGGCGTCTCCCAGTAACCGCTTGATTTTAGAATCCGCTATGGAAAACCCCGACAACGCCTACGCTGTTTTGGCCCATAACCACCCTCACTGCGACCCTATCCCTTCGGAGTCGGATCTGAATTACACCGATAAGGTCAAATATGTCCTGCACAGCGCTGGGGTCAAGCTGTTAGATCATGTCATTGTGGGGGATCGGAATGCCGTATACTCTCTTCGGGTGGCCGGGGATATTTCCTGGCAAATAGAAGGAGAAGCCTCTCCAAAATAATCTCCGGAGAGGCTTCCAACGAGCTTAATAATTTAAGAAGGTTTTCAAAATATCAGGGCCGAAATCAAGATAAACGCCGGTAGCGGCAGCATGGTCCTCGTCGTACACTTCCATGTCCGAATGGAGCTGTGCTTTGCTCTTGCGGTACATCAAAAAAGGAATGGGGTCGGATACATGGGTGCGCAGCGCCAGGGGAGTGGCGTGGTCCGGCATGACCAGGATTCGGTAATCCTCATAATTTTTATCCAAAAAATGCAGGCAGGGAGCAAGGATCTTCTCGTCAATCAGTTCCAGCGACTTTACTTTATTTTCCGGTTCACACCGGTGGCCGCATTCATCTGGGGCTTCCACATGGACGTAAACAAAATCGTGATCCTTTAAGGCTTCCATAGCGGCCTGGGCTTTGCCTTCAAAGTTGGTGTCCAGATAACCGGTAGCGCCCTCCACTTCAATCACGTCCATCTGAGCCAATTTGCCGATGCCCTTGATCAAATCCACCGCAGAGATCACAGCGCCTTTTATGCCGTACTTTTCTTCAAAGGCAGGCAGGGACACTGCCTTGCCGTCTCCCCACAGCCACATGGAGTTGGCCGGGCGCAGTCCCCGTGCTATCCGGCTTTGGTTCACCGGATGATCTTTGAGCAGTTCATAGCTCTTTTCCATCATAGCCAGCAGTTTTTTACCGGCAGGGGTAGTGGGGAGGTGATCGGTGATTTTCTGCCCGGAAATGTCATGTGGCGGGGTTAATTCGCCGATTTCCTGGGAGCCGTTATGCCAGATGAGACAGTGGCGGTAGCTGACGCCGGTGTAAAGAGTAAATTCTTCGCTGTCCACAAAGGCTGTTTTTAGAGCTTGAATCAATTCATCTGCTTCTGCGGTGGTAATGTCCCCGGCACAGTAGTCCACCATGGTGCGCTGGGCATACTCTTCCTCTTCGCTGAGGGTCACCAGGTTGCAACGCAATGCGATGTCGGTCTCATTCATGGCAATGCCGATGCTGGCGGCTTCCAGCGGAGAGCGGCCGGTATAATACAGGTTGGGGTCGTAGCCCATTACCGACAGGTTGGCCACATCACTGCCCGGCTTAAAGTTGTCCCCCACCGTCTTTACCAATCCCACCAAGCCGTTTTGGGCCAGTTGGTTCATAGTAGGTTTTTTTGCCACGGTCATAGGGGTAAGATTTCCCAAAGGAGCAAACTTATAATCTGCCATGCCGTCGCAAAGTACGACTAAATTCTTCATGATCTTCTTCACCTGTGTCCTTCCAAATTTTCTGTGCTTTATCATAACACAGGAAAATGTAAAATTCAAGGCTGCCAATCCGGGAAAAAGCGGCTGCAAAACCAAACCGAAGGCAGTTTCACCGTTTTTCCTTTGAGGTACTCCAACTCTTGCGCCGGGGTGGAAAAGCAAAACGTCACCCGGTAAGCGCAAAGCGCCTGATGCACCATGCCGTAGCGGCGGTTTTCTTCTCCCAAGCCATATTTGCCGTCCCCCAGCAAAGGATGGCCGATGTGGGCCATTTGGGCTCGAATCTGATGCGTCCGGCCGGTTTCCAACCGCACCTGCACCAAAGACAGGTTTTCGTTTTGGGTCAAAACCCGGTAGTGTGTGACGGCTGTTTTTGCGTCGGGCCGGGAAGTATCGAATACCTTGACCCGGTTGGCGCTGCTGTCTTTCAACAGATAGTTTTTGAGGGTTCCCTGTTTTCTGCTGAAAACCCCCACAGCCACGCAAAGGTATTCCTTTTGAATTTCCCGGCTGCGGATTTTTTCATTGAGGATACGAAGAGCCGCTGCCGTTTTGGCCACGATGACCAGGCCGCAGGTGTTTCGGTCGATGCGGTTGCAGAGAGCGGGAGTGAAGCTCTGTTCTCTCTTGGGATCGTATTCGCCCCGCAGATAGAGGGTGTGAAGCACCCGGTGAATCAAAGTGTCCGGGGTGTTCCGGCTGTCTTCATGCACCACCAGGCCTTGGGGTTTGTTCACCAGCATTATGTTTTCATCTTCATACGCCACTTCTATTTTAGGCGGTGCGGCAAGAAAACCATATTCCTCCTGCTGTAAAAAAAACTCATCGTTGATATAGAGCTGAATGGTATCCCCGGTTTGGAGCTTCTGCCGGATCTCCCCCCGCTTGCCGTTGACCTTGATCCGCTTCAGCCGCAGATATTTATACATCAGCCCCGACGGCAGGCGCGGTACCGCTTTTTGCAGAAATTTATCCAGCCGCTGTCCGGCATCGTTTGGCTTAATCAGCAGTTCTTTCATGAACCCGTTTCTCTCCCTTCTGCTGGATCGGGTATGCAATCATTATAGCATGTTTTTATTGAGGTACACAATCTTTTTCCCGAAAACACTTCATCTCAAGTTTTGGAAAGTGAGGTATGACCATGGCGCAAAATAGAACTCCCCTTCACAGCGGGCACCGGGAACGGTTGCGCAAAAAAGTTTTGGAGCACGGCATTGACGTGTTGGAAAGCCATGAAGTATTGGAATTGCTTTTGTTTTACTCCATTCCCCGCCGCAACACCAATGGCATTGCACACGAAATATTGGATAAATTTGAAACCCTTCCCGGTGTGCTGGAAGCTGCCCAAGGTCCGCTGAAGCAGATTCCCGGGGTTTCTGAAAAGACCGTTTTTCTTCTCCATTATCTGGACGAGCTTTGGAATCTGCTGGAAGATCCCAATCGCAGGCCGCCTCCGGTAAAACTAAACACAGTGGAACGCTGGACCGGCTATTTTCAGCGGCTTCTTTACCAACAAACCAGCAATCTGGTTCTGCTGGCGTATCTGGATCAATCCTGCTGTCTATTGGGCCAACAGGTAATTTGGGAGGGGAAGGGCGTTCCTTTTAAGGAGAGTCAGACGGATTACCGGAACTTGATCCGCCAAGTTTTAACTAAAAATGCCGCTTATGCTTTGCTGGTGCGGCACCAGGCCCGTTCGGCCGCCGGCATTTTGCCGCAGGATCGGGAATTGGTGCAGGATCTGCAGGCTACCTTGAATAATCTGGGCGTAGTGCTGATGGATTATTTGATACTCGGAACCAACTTTTCTTCCTATTCTGTTTTGTTGTCTCAGAATGGCTTGCTGCTGCAAGAGGTCTGAACCCTGTCCCATGCACATACCATTCCACGAGGTGATGCAACGTGGAGCAGGTCTTGGAACGCATTCATTCCCTGCTTTGGGGTCCGGCTTTGCTATCAATTCTTTTGGGGTTGGGACTGTATTTCGGGGCAAAAACCGGCTGGTTTCAGCTTCATCTGCTCCGCATTTTGAAGCAGACCTTGTTTTACCGGCCCAAGAAGGGGGATTCCGAAGACGGAATTTCCTCCCGTCGGGCTGCCAGCGCTGCATTGGCGGGAACGGTGGGCACCGGCAATATCATCGGGGTATCTGCCGCTTTGATCACCGGCGGGGCAGGAGCTGTGTTCTGGATGTGGGTCTCCGCCTTGCTGGGCATGGGAATCAAATATGCGGAAATCCTGTTAGCGGTGTATTTTAGGAAGCGCTCCCCGGACCAAACCGGCGGCGGACCCATGTACTACATGGAGCAGGGGCTGCATTGCAGGCCGTTGGCCATTTGGTTTTCCCTGGCAGCCGTCGGAGCGGCACTAACCGGGGGCTGCTTTACTCAGGTCAATGCGGTTTGTTCGGTATTGGGGGAGGAAAACACCTGGCTTTCCTTGGCGGCCGGGCTCATTATCGCCTTGCTGGCGGGGCTTTGCATCTTTGGAGGGATTCGCCGCATCAGCCGGGTCACCGCAGTGCTGGTTCCGGTATTCAGCATTTTGTTTTTGGGGACGGGGCTTGTGGTAATCTTCTGCTGCATCTCACAGATTCCGGCGGCGTTTGCCGCCATCTTTCAACAGGCATTTTCCCTGGAAAGCGTTTCCGGAGGACTGCTGGGCACCGGACTGGCAGTGTCCCTGCGCTTAGGCATGGCTCGGGGCATTTTCAGCAACGAAGCCGGCGTAGGTTCTTCGCCGATGGTTTATGCTTCCGGCAAGGAAAGCGACCCGGTGCGCCAAGGACTTTGGGGCGTGCTGGAAGTTTTTCTGGATACTATTGTGATTTGTACGGTGACGGCGCTGGTTATCCTGCTGACGGTGGGAATATCTCCTGCCCAACCCCCCATGGAACTGGTCAACCTGGCTTTTTCTTCCGTACTGGGGGAATGGGCACGGCCGGTGCTGGGACTGTCCATCTTTCTCTTCGCTTTTGCCGCTCTATTGAGCTGGTGCTTTTATGGAGAGCAGGGAATTCGTTATCTGGGGAAGGGGAAAACCAGTGTAACCGTGTACCGGTGCTGTTTTGTCTTATTTTGCTTTTTGGGGGCGCTGTACCCTTCCCAAAGCGTTTGGCTTTTGGGAGATTGCTGCAACGGGCTGATGCTTTTGCCCAATGTTATCGCCCTTCTGCTGCTGCGAAAACAAGTAGTGGACGTGACCAAAACCTCTGAGCTCTACCTGATTTTGAGAAAAAACAAGGAAAAGAAGAAGGCCGCTTCAAACCGGCTTGGGCAAAATTACCAAAAAACAAAAAAGAGTTTATAAATTTTTTCTACTCCGACCCTTGCTTTTTGAAAGCAAACATGCTATATTTGTTTCTGAACTAAAAACACTTGTTTTTGTGGGGTGGACGGAATGAATCAGCCTCAAAAGGTTCTGGTGCAGGTGGATGTGCTCCCGGAAGTGTTCCGCAAAGTCCTGGAAGCAAAGCAGTTGATTGCCACCCGTCAGGCTAAAAATTCCACAGACGCCTGCCGCATGGTGGATTTAAGCCGAAGCGCCTTCTACAAGTACAAAGACTGCATTAGTTTTTATGATGAAATGCAGGTGGAACAGACCATGGCTTTGTACTTCCGTCTCAGCGACCAACCGGGAGTGCTTTCCGGTGTACTGAAAGTCCTAAGCGATCATGGAGCCAATATCTTGACGGTAACCCAGAATTTGCCTTTGGATCAGGTGGCCGCCGTTACCGTAACCATTCGGATCGACCAAAAAACAACGGACTTAACTGCACTGTTTGATCAGTTGTCAGAAGAACCGGGGGTTATCGAATTCCGCAAGATCTAATCATTCTGCACACAGAAAACGGGAAGGGGAAAACCAATGATTTATATGGCAGTTATGGGCCACGGCACCGTGGGAAGCGGTGTGGTGGAGGTGATTCACACCAATAAGTACCAGGTAGAGAAAAATTTAGGGGAACAGGTCTGCATCAAACGGATTCTGGATTTGAGAGAATTCGATGTCCCTTATGCCAATCTGTTTACCAAAGACTTTAACGACATCCTGGAAGATAAGGACATCACCGTAGTGGCGGAAGTTATGGGGGGCATCCACCCGGCCTATGAGTTCACCAAAAGCCTGCTGGAGCGGGGCAAAAGCGTATGTACCTCCAACAAGGAGCTGGTGGCAGCCAAAGGGGCGGAACTGCTCCAGATCGCCAAACAGAACCATGTAAATTATTTCTTTGAAGCCAGCGTAGGCGGCGGGATTCCCATTATTCGGCCGCTGCACACCTGTTTGGCAGCCAATCAGATTGAAGAAATTGCAGGAATCCTAAACGGCACCACCAACTTCATTCTCACCAAGATGATCCACGATAAAATGGACTTTTCCGATGCTTTGAAGCTGGCACAGGATCTGGGCTATGCGGAACGCAACCCCAGCGCCGATGTGGACGGACATGACGCCTGCCGGAAGGTTTGTATTTTAGCGGACCTGGCTTACGGAAAAAATGTAGCGCCGGAAGCGGTGCATACCGAAGGCATCAGTTCCATCTCTCTGGGGGATGTGGCTTATGCCGATGCGGCAGGATATTCCATTAAGTTAATCGGCCGTGCCAAGCCGGAAGGAGATGGGTTGCTCTGCATGGTGAGTCCGGCGCTGCTTCCCAAGGAAAGCCCCTTGGCGGGCATCAGCGGGGTGTTTAACGGCATTTTAGTTCGGGGCAATGCCATCGGCGACGTGCTGTTTTACGGCCAAGGCGCCGGGAAGCTGGCCACTGCTTCCGCAGTGGTGGCGGACATGATTGACATGGCCAAGAGCAAGGACCACGTTTCCAGCCTTAGCTGGGTGGATGATGGAAAAAATTATGTGGTGGATTACAAAACCACCAGCGTTGCTTTCTATGTCCGTCTCCAGGGCAGGGATCTGCGCAATCAGATCTACCGGCAGTTTGAACAGGTCACCTTTATAGAGCATTTGAGGGAAGCGGAAGATGAGATTGCTTTCATTACGCCGGTCATGGAGGAAAAAGAGTTTTACAGCAAAATCGAAGCGCTTTCTGCCCATGGGGTGCAGTTGAAAAACTCCATTCGAGTATTAGATTATTGAAAGGCAACCGTATAAGAGTATGATAAAAATTCAAATTCCGGCTACCAGCGCCAACTTAGGAGCAGGCTTTGATTCTTTGGGGCTGGCAGTGAATCTTTATAACTATATTGAAATGGAACCCTGGGAGCGGTTGGAGATTTCTTCCGCTGACAACACCCAGGTTCCTACTGATGAGAGCAACCTGGTATATACCTCGGTTAAATATCTTTTTGATCTTTGCGGAAAACCTTTGAAGGGAATTCGGATTCGACAGACCAACAACATTCCTATGACAAGAGGATTGGGAAGTTCTTCTGCCTGTATTATCGGTGGGCTGTACGGCGCCAATGTATTGTTAGGCGGCCCCTTCAACACCGATGAATTGGTGGACATTGCCGCTCAGATCGAAGGACACCCGGACAATACCACGCCGGCTCTGCTGGGAGGGATTGTCACCGCCGCTTTTTCGGAAGGAAAGCATGTGTACTGGACCAAGCAGGAAATCTACCGCCATTTGGATTTTTATGCGGTGGTGCCGGACTTTGAGCTGAGTACCGAAAAGGCCAGGGCGTGTCTGCCCAAAACAGTATCCCACGAAGACGCCCGGTACAATCTGGCCAGGGCGGCGCTGTTTAGCGCATCGCTGCTGCAAGGAAAGTATGAAAATCTGCGGATCGCCGTTCACGACCGGCTGCACCAGCCCTTCCGGATGGAGCTGATTTC
>CAZWNI010000021.1:0-3594 GCA_964635385.1 uncultured Oscillospiraceae bacterium | reverse complement strand
TATGTCAGCGGCGCAGGCCCCACTCTCATGAGCATTGTCTCGGCGGAAAATGACCGTTTTGAGCCTGGAATGCGTACTTTTTTAGACGAAAAAGGGCTGACGGGCTGGCGGATTATCCGCCTTTCCATTGACAACCAGGGCACCCATGTGGTGCTTTAACTTAACCCACTGAAACGAAGGCAGGAGGTACTTGAAAAATGGGTCTTATTGTACAAAAATTCGGCGGGACTTCGGTGAAGAATGCGGAACGCATTTTTAATGTAGCACGCATTGTCACCGACACCTATGCGAAGGGCAACGATGTGGTGGTAGTGGTTTCCGCCCAGGGCGACACTACCGACGACCTCATCGCCAAAGCAGCGGAAATTAATGCGCATCCCAGCAAGCGGGAGATGGACGTGCTGCTGAACACCGGCGAGATGATTTCCATTTCTCTGCTGGCTATGGCCATTGAAAAAATGGGTTATCCGGTGGTGAGCATGACCGGCTGGCAGGCTGGATTTGTCACCACTTCCGATTACAGCAATGCCCGGATTCGCCGCATTGAAGCGGAGCGGATTAACCGGGAACTGGATCGGCACACCATCGTGGTTGTGGCAGGTTTCCAAGGCTTGAACCGCTACGACGATCTCACCACTTTGGGACGGGGCGGCTCCGACACCAGCGCCGTGGCTTTGGCTGCGGCTCTCCATGCGGACCGTTGCCAAATCTACACCGATGTGGACGGTGTCTACACGGCGGATCCTCGAATTGTATCCAACGCCCAAAAGCTGGAAGAGATTTCTTACAATGAAATGTTGGAGCTGGCCAGTTTAGGCGCACAAGTGCTGCACAACCGCAGTGTAGAAATGGCGAAGAAGTATAACGTGAAGCTGGAAGTTTTGTCCAGCTATGAAGATAAACCCGGTACTGTTGTGAAGGAGGTCATTCAAGTGGAAAAAATGTTGATTAAAGGTGTGGCAAAAGATGATGATGTCGCCCGTCTGGCGCTGATTGGCGTTCCGGATAAACCGGGTATTGCATTCCAGGTATTCTCCATGCTGGCGAAGGACAAAATCAATATTGATATTATTTTGCAGTCTATCGGCCGTGACGGCACCAAGGACATCAGCTTGACGGTGCCTATCTCTCAAAAAGACGCCGCAGTGGAATGCTTGAAGCGGGAACAGAAGCTGTTTGGCGCCCAGGACGTAGAAGTGGACGACACCGTTTCCAAGGTGTCCATTGTGGGTGCCGGCATGCAATCCAACCCCGGCGTAGCAGCTAAAATGTTTGAAGCCCTGTATGAAAAGGAAATCAACATTCGTATGATTTCTACCTCGGAAATCAAGATCAGCGTGCTGATTGACCGGGATAAGAGCAAAGAAGCGGTTCGTGCCATTCACAACGCATTTTTCGATGAAGAGTAACAACAAACACCGGACTGTTTCCAGTCCGGTGTTTTCCAAGAAGCTGGGAGGAAACGATCATGAAACTGTCTTTTGTAGGGTTTGACCTGGACGGAACCTTGGTCAATACCCTGGAAGACCTTCATTATGCCACCAACTACGCCCTTTTCCGGGAAGGTCTGCCCCAGATTACCTTGGAGCAGACCCGGCAATTTGTGGGCAATGGAGTGGTGCTGCTGCTCAAACGTGCTTCCGGCAGCGACGATCCGGCGCTGGTGGAACGCTTGCGCCAGAGCTTTAACACTTATTACGCCGATCACTGCACCGATCACGTCAAGCCTTATCCCGGCGTGCCGGAAGCCGTGGCGTTGTTAAAGCAGAATGGGGTGAAAGTGGCAGTGCTTACCAATAAGCCCAACCAATTTGTTTCCAAGATTCTTTCCGCCTGTTTCCCTCAGGGCAGTTTTGACGCCATGCTGGGACAGACAGACCGCTTTCCCACCAAACCAAACCCGGAATCGCTCCATTACCTGATGAAGCAGCTTCAGGTTCCGGAAGGCTCTAGATGCGCCTATGCCGGAGACTCCGATGTGGACATAAAAACCGCCCGCAATGCAGGGCTGATCAGCATCAGTTGTACCTGGGGGTTCCGTCCCAAAGAAGAGCTGGCGGTACTCTATCCCGATTATTTTGCAGAAACCGGTGCTGAACTGGAAGAAGTGTTTCGCAAATTACTGGAACCATGTTATACATGAAAATTTAACACCTGTTACGTTGAATCGACATGAAACTTATGCTATAATGAAACTAGTTTTAGGAGAGAAGGAGGATTCTCCTACCTCTCTTTTTATTTACAGGATTACGAGAAAGGCGAAACAGATGGAACAGTATCACGGCATCAATTGTCCGATTTGCGGAAAACCGCTGGAAGATGGAAGGGAAATCTCAGTGTGTCCAGAATGCGGTGCGCCTTATCACAAAGAGTGCATTCAAAAACGGGGAAGCTGTTGTTTTCCAGAACTGCACCGTCTCCATGAAAACTGGCAGCCAGACGATTCTTCTTCCGGCAGTTCCCGCTTTTCCAGTTCTTCTCAAGAAACCTGCCGCTGCCCCAACTGCGGCAAAGAAAATCCCATCAGTGGAGTGTTCTGTGTCAACTGCGGTGCGCCACTTCAAAGCGATGCGTCCAAGCAGTACCGTCAGCGATACTATCAACAGAACGGCGGTTACGGTTCAGGTTCTCCCTTTGAACAAGGACCGGAAGGAGGCTATCAAGGCTCTCCATTTGGCCAGCCCGGCATGGGTGGTTTCGGACCAGGAAGACAGGCAGGAGGATTTGGTCCCAATGTTTATTCCCCCTTTGCCGGTATGAATCCGGAAGAAAAATTGGATGACATCGCCGTTACCGATTACGCCCTGTTTGTAGGGCAGAACACACACTACTTTCTCCCTCGGTTTAAGCTCATGGCGAAAGGGAAGAAGGTCATGCCCAATTTTTCCGCTTTTTTGTTCAGTGGTTTTTACTTCCTGTACCGCAAAATGGTGTTGTGGGGAATCCTGCTGCTGTGCATGAACGTATTGCTTTACCTGCCTTCTGTAATGGTTATGGTAAATGCAGTGCAGTACGCCATCAATCCGGAAGCTGCTTTGATGTTTAATCCCGATGTGGTGTCCAACATGAGTATGATAGCCAGCTTCATTTCCATGGTTCTGAATGTGGTGATCTGTTTGTTTGCCAACCGGCTTTACTACGATTTTACCAAAAAGAAGATTAACAGCATCAAAGAAAAAGAGCCGGATATCAGCCGGCACAGCCAGTTGATCCAAAAGCGAGGCGGTGTATTAAAGGTATTGATTCCTATTTTGTTGATATTGTACTTTGCGTTGTATATCGGTCTTCAGTATATGGTGCTGAATTTGGCAGGATAAGATTGTTTGAATGGCAGTGATGTCCCGGTGCGAAAAATCGCACCGGGCATTGTTGTTTTTGGTAAAAATCATCTTTTAAAATTGATTTTCTTTTATAAATCAATTTATAGATAAAATTTTAATTTTTTGTTGACAAGATATGAAATGTATGGTAAACTGTGTGTGATTCATGGGAAAAGTTGGGTGATACAACACTGACGATATTCCGTGAATTTAAGATTTATTCAAAGGAGAAAGAGTTATGAATCAGAATAATGGTAAAGGTCTTGGAATCGCT
>CAZWNI010000020.1:0-15013 GCA_964635385.1 uncultured Oscillospiraceae bacterium | reverse complement strand
CCGCCCAACGGCGTAGAGCCGAAGGCGGGTCAATCCGGAAACATCAAGAACCTTTTTCGACAGGCTGAGACAAGCTGTGTTTGTTTTTTAGGAAACTAACCCTCAAAGCAGTGAAAAAGAGAATTTTTTTCTTTTTATTTTCAAACGAACTGCTAATTTGTGAACGATTCGTTATTTTTCCGGCAACTTTTTTCCTGTTCTCTTGACTTCCTGCTTTTCATCTTCTACTATATTGGTAATCTGATATTTTGAAATTGACTGACTGGGAGGCACTGCATTTGAACTGGCTTCGCAATTTTATGTATGGCCGCTATGGAATGGACAAATTAAATTTTGTGTTACTGATTGCCGGTGTGGTGATCAATCTGCTCATCTCCTTCGTCGGCCGTTTGTTTATTTGGATTATGTACGGCTGGATGTACACCATTATCTGGCTGATCGGCATTTTGCCCCTGTTGTTGGCGGTCTACCGGGCGTTGTCCCGCAACATTCCCGCACGGCAAAAAGAGCTGTACCGCTACCAGCGGTTTGAGCAGTGGGTAAAGCGGCTGTTCGGCCGGGACAAAAACAATTCTTATGGAAATCCCGGTTACCGGAATTCTTCTACGGTATATACCAGCGGCAAAGAAGTGAAGGACCGGAAAAACTATAAGTATTTCAAATGCCCCTCCTGCCAGCAAAAAATCCGGGTGCCCAAGGGCCGTGGAAAAATCCGCATTCACTGTCCCAAATGCGGCCGTGACTTTGAAAAAAAGACTTGATAGTTTCCGTCAGAACCTTTCCGGTTTTGACGGAATTTTTTGTGGGAAAAAGCGGCTTGCCTAACTTGAAAGAACTGCTTGAAAAAAAAAAGCTAATGAAGTATAATACAGTCGTTATCTTCTGTATTCCAGCAAGGAGGAGTCAGTTGTTATGTATCAAATCGTGAAAAAACGTCAACTCAATCAAGATGTTGTGTTGATGGAAGTCAAAGCCCCTTATGTAGCTGCAAAGGCACAGGCAGGGCAGTTTATCATCTTTCGGGTAGATGAGCAAGGGGAACGGGTACCACTGACTGTGGCGGACTATGACCGTGAAGCCGGCACCGTCACCATTATATTTCAGACTGTGGGCAACTCCACCAAAGAACTGGCAGAGCTGGGAGAAGGTGATTATATCCAGGACTTTGTAGGTCCTCTGGGCATCGCTTCACACTTTGACGGTGTGAAGAAAGCCTGTGTGATCGGCGGCGGCGTAGGCTGCGCCATTGCGTATCCTCAGGCAAAGGCGCTGTTCAACATGGGGGTGGAAGTAGACCTGATTGCAGGTTTCCGCAATCGGGACATTGTGATCCTGGAAGACGAAATGAAGGCGGTTTCCAGCCGTTTCGTTCTCTGTACTGATGACGGCAGCTACGGCAAAAAGGGATTTGTAACCCAGGCTTTGCAGGAACTGCTGGAGGGCGGCAGCCGCTATGACGTGGTGGTGGCCATCGGCCCCATTCCCATGATGAAGTTTGTCTGCGAAGTTACCAGACCTTACAATATCAAGACCATGGTGTCCCTCAACCCCATTATGATTGATGGCACCGGAATGTGCGGCGGCTGCCGCGTCACCGTGGGCGGTGAAATCAAGTTTGCCTGTGTAGACGGACCCGATTTTGACGGACATCAGGTGGATTTCGATGAATTGATGCGCCGCAACAGCTTCTATAAGGAGCAGGAACGCAGTAAAACGTGCCGCCTCATCGGCGGAAAGGGAGAATGATTGTCATGCCGAAAAATATGTCTTTGACCAAGGTCCCTATGCCGGCGCAGGACCCCAATGTACGCAACAAGAATTTTGAAGAAGTTACCCTGGGCTATACGCCGGAAATGGCCATGGAAGAAGCAGGCCGCTGTCTGCACTGCCCCAAGATGCCCTGTGTCTCTGGCTGCCCGGTAAACGTCAAGATCCCGGATTTTATCGCCAAAGTATCAGAAGGTGATTTTAAGGCCGCCTATGAAATTATTTCTTCCACCAACTCTCTGCCGGCCATCAGCGGACGGGTATGTCCCCAGGAAAACCAGTGTGAAGGCAGGTGTGTCCGGGGCATCAAAGGGGAACCGGTAGCCATCGGCCGCTTGGAGCGGTTCGTGGCGGACTGGGCCATGGAAAACCTGCATGAAGAGGGAAAGAAACCCGCCCCCAACGGTCACAAGGCAGCCATCATCGGCGCCGGTCCGTCCGGTTTGACCTGCGCCGGCGACTTAATCAAGCAGGGGTACGAGGTTACCATTTTTGAAGCCTTCCATAAGGCCGGCGGCGTATTGGTGTATGGCATTCCGGAATTCCGTCTGCCGAAAGCGATTGTACAGAAGGAAATTGATAAGCTGGTTGCCATGGGCGTAAAGATTGAAACCAACATGGTCATCGGCAAAGTGTTGTCCATCGACGAGCTGTTTGATATGGGCTATGAAGCCATTTTCATCGGTTCCGGCGCCGGCTTGCCTGGATTTATGGGGATTCCCGGCGAAGGACTGGTAGGCGTATATTCTGCCAACGAGTTCCTTACCCGGATCAATCTGATGAAGGCTTACAAAGACGAATACGACACCCCCATTCACCGCAGCAGGGCGGTGGCCGTAGTGGGCGGCGGCAACGTGGCCATGGATGCGGCCCGCTGTGCCAAGCGCCTGGGTGCGGAGCATGTTTACATCGTCTACCGCCGCAGTGAAGCGGAAATGCCGGCTCGAAAGGAAGAAATTGAGCACGCCAAAGAAGAGGGCATTGAATTTATGCTCCTAACGAATCCCACCAAGATTCTGGGCGATGAAAAAGGCTGGGTTTGCGGTATGGAATGCGCCAAAATGGAGTTGGGCGAACCAGATGCTTCCGGACGCCGCCGCCCGGTGAAAATTGAAGGCAGCGAGTTTGTACTGAATGTAGATGCCGCCATTATGGCTTTGGGCACCTCTCCCAACCCCTTGATCCGCTCCACCACCGAGGGACTGGAAGCCAACAAGCGGGGCTGTCTGATTGCGGACGACACCATGAAGACCACACGGGAAGGGGTTTTCGCCGGCGGCGACGCAGTGACCGGTGCCGCTACCGTTATCTTGGCCATGGGCGCCGGCAAAACTGCAGCGAAATCCATGGACAGGTATATTCAGGAAAAGAATCAGTGAGTTTTTGCGCAGTTCATATTTTGTTCATGAATGGCTGTTCTGAATTGTGTATAATATCCTTGTTACAGTTTTTTAGATAAATTTGGAGGTTTGGAGTATGAGCGATACCGCAAGCATGTTAGTTTCCCTGATTCCATTGATTCTAATTTTTGTAGTAATGTATTTTCTGCTGATCCGTCCTCAGAGAAAAAAGGACAAAGAACAGCAGCAGATGCGCAACAGCCTGGAAGTGGGAGATGAAGTAGTTACCATCGGCGGCATTATCGGCATGGTTGTCAGCCTGAAAGAAGACAACGTGGTGATTGAAACAGCCGGCGAACGCAACAAGATTCGGATCAAGCGCTGGGCGATTCAGAGCAATGAAACGGTTCACGATGCAGAAGAAGAAGCTGCCAAGGCTTTGAAAGCAGAAAAAGCGGAAAAGCGTGCGGCAAAGAAAGAGAAGAAGAACGCAGACTAACTGCTGGAAAGTAGGGAGGAACCCAGGGTGAAGCAGCGAAAAACAGCCAAGCAGCGGAAGATTTCCGTTTTGCCTATGGCCATGTCTTTGGGATTTGGAATCTTAACGATGCTGGTGGTTTCACTGTTGTTTGCCGCAGTATTTGCCATGGTGGATTTAGAGGATTGGATCTTAAACCTCTTTGCTTTTTTGATTTTAATTGTCGGCTGCGGTGTATCCGGTTGGTTTTCCGGAATGGGCTACCGCCGTTCCAATCCGCTGACCATGAGTTTGATCAGCGGCGTCGTTATGGTGCTGCTCTGCTTATTGGGAAATTTGTTGATTTTCCATGGCGGGTTTGATTTATTGAGCCTGCTGAAATACATTGTTATGATTGCGGCGAGCTGTGTTGCTTCGCTTTGCATGAAAAAAACGGTTGGTTCTGCCGGAAAACGGAAACCGATCGCTGCCAGAAAGGAGATTTTACCATGAAACACATTAAAACTCTCAATCAAGCAAATTTGAAGGCCAGCGCTGCGAAGGGTGGCTGCGGCGAATGCCAGGCTTCCTGCCAGTCTGCCTGCAAGACTTCCTGCACGGTTGCCAACCAGAAGTGCGAAAAGTAATTGGCAAAAAGACAGGTTTTATGGGAGGGACAAAGCCTTGTCCCTCCTTCTTTATTGAGGATGGACAAGAAGCATGATTCATAAATATTCGTTAAATGGCTACAATATTGTTTTAGACGTCAACAGCGGGGCAGTTCATGTGGTGGACGATGTCACCAGCGATTTGCTGGATATTTTAGAGCTTCCCATTACCGATGACAGCGAAGGGGAATTGGTAGAAAAGCTCCAACATAAGTATACCGTGGAGCAGCTCACCGAAGCCTATCAGGATATACGGGAATTGATGGAGCAGGATCTTCTGTTCAGTGAAGATACTTATGGGGATTATGCTGCAAAGATGGTATCCGGTCCGGTAAAAGCCATGTGCCTTCATATCGCCCACGACTGCAATCTTCGGTGCAAATATTGCTTTGCTTCTACCGGTGAGTACGGCGGAAAGCGGGCCTTGATGACTCCGGAAGTAGGGAAAAAGGCCATCGATTATCTGTTGAAATATTCTTACGGACGGAAAAACCTGGAATTGGATTTCTTTGGCGGGGAACCTACCATGAACTTTGACGCAGTCAAAGAAGTGGTAGCCTATGCCCGATCCAGGGAAAAGGAATACGGCAAAAATTTTCGCTTTACCATTACTACCAACGGCGTGTTGCTGGACGATGATAAAATTGACTTTATCAACCGGGAAATGTATAACTGCGTTCTCAGCCTGGATGGACGGAAAGAGGTCAACGATGCCATTCGGCCGACTGCCAACGGAAAGGGAAGTTATGATCTGATCGTCCCTAAGTACCAGAAATTAGTGGAAGCCCGGCAGAAATGTGCCGACAACCGCAACCAGTATTATGTCCGGGGAACCTTTACCAGGAAAAATCTGGACTTTACCCAAGATGTGCTGCATCTGTTTGATTTGGGATTTGATCAAGTTTCGGTGGAACCGGTGGTCAGTCCGGAATACCAGGATTACGCCATCACCGAAGGGGATTTGCCCCGGATTTTCCAGGAATACGAAACCCTGGCAAAAATGGTGCTGCGATTAAAAAAGGAAGGGAAAAAATTCAACTTCTTCCACTTTATGATTGACCTAAACCAAGGTCCCTGCGCCATTAAACGGCTGCGGGGCTGTGGGTGCGGCAACGAATATGTAGCTGTGACGCCGGAAGGAGATGTGTATCCCTGCCACCAGTTTGTAGGCATGGAAGACTGGAAAATGGGAAGCGTGCTGGACCAGTCATTGGATCTGGAGAAAAAAGACTACTTCGCAAAAACCAACGTTTACACCAAAGAGGACTGCAAACGCTGCTGGGCGAAGTTCTCCGGCTCCGGCGGCTGCAATGCCAACGGCCTGCAATATGCCGGAGATGTGCGCAAGTCTCACCGGATTTCCTGTGAACTGGAAAAGAAACGCTTGGAATGTGCCATTATGATCCAGGCAGCCCTGGCGGAACAAGACGTATAGCATAACCGCCTGTCCTTTCGCATAGGCTTGACCAAACAGAAAGGGGCGGGGCTATGGTGAAATCAAATTCAGCAGCAAAACAGCGGAGTACCGTCAGCAGCGTTCACATTAGTTTGTTTCACGGCTTGGTGCTTTGGATGGGTTTTGGCCTTCTCTTTGGCGCAGTCTGCACGAAAATGGGTTGGCAATCCGGCATGGAGCAGTTTTCAGCACTGTTGGAAACCAATGCTTCCCGCTTTTCCCTGCCTTGGTACCAAAGCGCCGGCTGGTACTTATTAACTTGGCTGCTGTTTTTTGCGGTGACTTTTTTCTGCGGTTTCTGGGCCATTGGGCAGCCGGTGATTTTAGCGGCGGTACTTTGCAAAGGAATTGGCCTTGGCAGCTTACTTTGTTCCCTTTGTTTGGAACAGGGCTGGAGCGGGGCCGGACAAGCGTTGTTTTTGGTGATCCCGTCCGGTCTGGTTGGGATATTTGTACTGCTGATCAGTGCGAAAGAAGCACTGCGTTTTTCCATGTTACTCCTAAAAGCGTTTCAATCCGAGGATTATCGGCCGCAGATGAGCCATGTACGCTTATACTACCTGAAACATGGGTTGTTGTTGGGAATTTTGCTGACAGGTGCATTGGTAGACCAGGGTATTTTGTGTTGTTACCGTTTCTTTTTGTAAGTTGTAAAACAAGGAGTGTTCATCGTTTATGGCGTTGAAAATTTTTAACCCGACCAGGACTGGAAAAGGTGTGGATAAGAATGAGCCGGAAAAGAAGCGCTTTTTTCTTTTCTTTGAGCTTTTCTTTCGAAAATTCTGGAACATTTGCCTTGTCAATTTAATGTTCTTTGTAACACTGCTTCCGCTTATAATCCTTTATTTTGTATCGGTTTACAATGGTTTTTATTTCGGGGACGGAATTCAAATCATTGACTTAATCTGGATTGGCATACTGTTAGTGAGTCTGATTCCAGTAGGGCCCGGACTTTGCGCCATGTGCCAGGTGTTAAACAACTACGCCCGGCAGCGTCCGGTATTTCTCAAAGATGATTTTTTGGAGACTTACAAAAACAGCTTCCGCCAGGGGATTTTGATGTTCTATATGTACCTGGCGATCTTTGCGGCGTTGATTGCCGCTTTCAGCTATTATTTTGATCTGTCCAACCAGGGCAGCATATTCATGACCGTGATGATGGTATTCTGTCTGTTTTTCATGTTTTTGTTCTATATGTCTTTCTGCTACATGCTCACTATGGTGCCGATTCTGGAGCAGAAATATTGGCTCATGTTTAAGAACAGCATCATCTTTGCCCTGGCAGGACTGAAAACCAACATCTTCACCTTCCTGTTTACCATTGGGGTTACGGTGCTTTTGCTGTTGGCGTTTTTCACGGTAAACCTGCAGATTGTATTCTTGATTTTCCTGCTCCTCACCGCTGTGATTTACCCGGCTTTGATGTGTTTTATCATCCTGTTCAACTCCTATAAGCTAGTGGATAAATATGTCATTGCTCCCTACTATGAGCAGACGGAACAGGAGCGTCCAGACGAATTTCATCCTCGCAATCCGGAAGCCTTGGAGCCGGTGTTTGAAGATATGGGTTCCCGGGAAGTGACGGTGGAAACCAAAGCACCCAAGCAAAAGGGGAAAACCCGTATCATTAAGTAACATACCAAAATCATTGCGGGTTTCTCACCGCCTGTTGAAGTATCAGCAGGCGGTTTTTGTTTGGGTTTTCTGAGAAAGGAGCGCAGAATCCGTGTATGTTTTCAAAAAATCGCAGGCAAGAGGATTGCTTTCTTAAAACATCTCTTTTTTCCCGCTGGAACGCCTCCAAGTAAGCGACAGAAAGTTTTCTGCGAAAGGGCTATACTTGTCCCAGGAGGGCGGAAACGATGAAGGTTTTGGCAAAGATTTATTCCAAGGCGCTGTCGCCGTCCCAGCGGGTGATGGTGCTTTTGAGTATTTGTTTCGGATTTCTTCTCAGCCACTGTCAACTGCTGGGATTAACTCTGCCGTTTGGACTATCACTGGTTTGCGGTGTGCCTCGCTATTTGCTGTTTCCCAGCGGATTTGGCTGTCTGTTGGGATTGCTTTGGGCAGACTTGCAGACCAGCCGCACCTACTATCTTTGTTTTTTAGGGTTTTGCATTTTGCTGCGCTGGCTGCTGGGCCGGTTCCGCTTTGGCAAAACCGGATGGTGCGGCTTGCTGTGCGGCGCCGTTTCTGCCGGCCTGGCCTTTGCGGTACAATGGGTTTGGGAGGAAAGAAATGGCGTACTGATCTTTTTACAACTCTGTGAATTGATTTTAATTTTGTCCTTCGGATATTTTTGTCGCTGTGCTTCCAGACTGGGATGGCAAGATGGGAGGCTGGTTTGGAGCGACAAGCGGCAGCTAACCGGCGGTATTTTTCTATTGGTATTGTTGTTTTTATCCACTTTACCGTTTTCCCTCTACCAGATTCAACCGGGCATGGTGCTTGCTATTTCCTTGTTGTTGGCAGTGATGATACAGTTTGGTGTACAGGGCGCCAGCGTTTACGGGATTACTTTAACCTTGGCCTGCTGCTGTTATTCTTCCGATTTATTGGAAGAATGCCTGATCCTAGCTTGCAGCGCTTTTTTAGGCAGTTTATTCCAATCTGCGGGAAAAGCAGTGCAGTTAATCGTATTTTTCCTCACTTCGTTGTTTTTAGCGCTGATGATTTCGGTCAATCAGGAAATGCTGATCCTGTTGGGAGAAGAGCTGCTGGGAATTGGATTTTATCTGGTGCTTCCCAAACGGTGGCTGAAAGCCTTTGCCTTTCCCGTACAGGAGAAATACCCCATCTCCGCTGGAGAACAAGCCGCTTTGCTGCGGGTCCAGTCCTGTGGAGAAGCGCTGCAGCGGCAGGGGAAACGACTGTATCAATGGCAAAAAAAGCGTCCTGCCCAACCGGAGAAGCCCTTCCCAAACACCCAGGAGGAAATACGACGGGAAATTTGCGCTGCCTGTCCTCGTGTGCTGCACTGCCGCTGTCAACCCGCAGAACAGCAGATTCAAGAAATGGAAAAATACCTGCTCTCTGCCAAAAACAATCACCTGGATCGCTGCCAGATGAACCGTCATTCCCCCTGTGGGCGGGTGGATGCAATCCTATCCTTAGTGCAGCGACAGATGGAACAACGAGTACAGCAGCAACAATTTAACCGGCAAAAACGGCGGTTATTGCGTCTGGCAATCGAGCAGATGGACACTCTGGGCAGCGCCATGAATGAGTTGTCTCAGGATTTGCAGAATCAAGGACAGGAACTGCCTCAGTTGGAAAAACAAACCGTTGCCCTGTTAGCCGAATTGGATTTGGAAGCAAACTGGATCTGCTGCCGCCGAGAGAAAGAAAAGCAGTTCATCTTAGAGTTGGCTTTGCCCAACGTGGAACTGCCGTCCATAGAGAAGCTGACCCACCATTTATCCGTTGGACTGGAACAACCCTTACAAGCAGCAAAACCAGTGGAAGTGCGTCATCAAAAGCTGCTCCGTTTTTTCTCTCCTCCGCCATTGGAGCTGGAAGTAGGGTGCTGCCAACTGGAAAAGGAAAATGGACAGCTTTGCGGGGACACCTTTTTAACCTTTCAGGACAGCTATGGGATTTGGTATCTTTTTTTGGCGGACGGAATGGGAACCGGCACTTCAGCCGCCCAAGACAGCCAGGCATTGGCCGGTTTCGCTCAGGAGCTTTTATCCAGCGGACTGCACCCATCTGCTGTTTTGCGGTTTTGCAGCAACTGTTTGGAATATTCGCTTTCTGCGGAAAGCTGTTGTGCAGTCGATCTACTTTGCTTGAACCTCTATCAAAGCACCGCAGACCTTTATAAACTGGGTGGGGCATCTAGTGCCTTGCTGAATGGGAAGGAAGTGCAGTTTTGGGACAACCATCAGCTTCCTTTGGGTATATTAGAGCAGCGGCATTATGAGTGCCAAACCCTAACCCTCTCCCAAAACAGCCGAATCTACCTTTGGAGCGATGGAATGAATCTGCCGCAAAAGGTATTGGAGCCCCTGTTGGTGGAGTTAGGCCCTCTGACACCCAAAGCGGCAGCAAGACGTTTGGCGGAATTGGCAGTTCAATTTCACGGAAAAGGGGAGGAAGACGATATTACGGTAGCTGTACTGCAACTGCATCCTGCTTCCGCACAACCAAACGAAACGAATTTATAGATAGTTTATTGGACATTCTCCTTCAGATTCGATATACTAAAGTTAAGACAACTTGGGAGAATGGAGTGAAAACTATGACCACGAAGCTTTTTCGTTCTTTGGGAGTGTTCCTGCTGTGTCTATTGATTCTGTTTGGTTTTAGTTCAGGAGGATATTGGGTTTTGGCTCAACAATCAGAAGAAGAATCTTCTGCCAGCAGTACGGAAACGGAAACAGAAAGCCAAACCTCTTCCATCACTTCTTCCGCATCTTCCGCCACCAGTTCTTCCGTTTCGGCTTCTTCCGACAGTACCGATTCCTCAGCCTCCGATTCTGAATCTGAAGAACCGGCGGAATCCGTTTCTGAAGAAACAAGTTCTTCCGTTTCTTCGGAGACAGAACAATCTGCTTCTTCTCAAACCCAGGAATCTTCTCAAGCAAGAAGTGTTGCAAGCAGCGCTTCCCGTTCATCATCTGGAAATTCTTCTCAAACTTCGTCTGAGTCGGACCAATTTGTTTCATCTTCGTATTGGAATGAAGACTTGGAGAATCTGTTGGAACGGTCCTGCAGTTACCTTTCCCGCAGCGATGTAGAGCAATGTCAGTTGTATTTTTTAGCCATGGGAGCGGCCGGGTCCAGTGTATCCATGACGCAAGTAACCAGTTTTACTGCCGGATTAACCGAAACAGAATTTGCGGCAGAATCCACCCTGCAGCAAGCCTGTGATATTCTCAATCTGACCTTCTGTGGTTACAGCGCTTTGAATTTTCAGGGGAAGGACCTAATCGCTCTTCTGTGCAGCGTTTCCGATCTTTCTTCCCTGACGCCGGAAGAGCTTTGCTATTGTTTGCTGGCGCTGGACAGCAATGAGTATACCATTCCGGAAGAGGCAACTTTTTCGCGCAGTGATTTGTGTTCCAAACTGTTGGAATATCAACAGGAGGACGGCGGTTTTTCTGCCAATAGCGGCGAAACCTCCGATACTTATCTTACCGCTCTGGCTTTGACTGCCCTGGCCCCTTACGAGAATCAGGAGCAGCAGTTGAGTACGGCTGTGGAAAATGGCCTGCAATTTTTATCGGAGCAGCAGGAAGAAAGCGGGGCCTTGCTTCAAGAGGGTACGCCTTCCTGTCAAGCGACTGCCCAGGTTATAGTTGCTCTTTGTTCCTTACAACTGGATCTGCAGGACAGCAAGTTTATAAAGAACGGCAAAACCCTTATTGATGGATTGCAACAATTCGCTGCTTCCGGCGGGGGATTCTACGAGACAGAAAACGCTTCTTCCGTGCAGGTGGAAGCCACCCAAGCTGCGGTTCTGGCGCTGACTGCTGTGAAAAAGAACGCTTCTCCTTATGTGCTGGAAGTGTCTTTAAGCAGCGGCGATTCCGCTTCACAATCCCAAGAAGAATCAAACCAAAACAGTTCCCTTTGGATTTGGGTGGTTTCTATTGCCGGCGGAGTATTGGTGATTGGCGCAGGAGTGACATTTCTTTGGGTGCGGCGACGCAGGTTGCACAAGCAGGCCGTTTCCGTATCTTCCCATTCTGATTCCGTGCCAAAAGAAGACCTTTCTGACAAGCCTTGAAAAAGAGAAAATAATTTGCGGCGCTATCTCCACAACAGGGAGACAGCGCCGTTGTTTTTGTTGCAATACTAAAAAGTGGGGTGATAAAACTCACAGATCAAGGAAGATTGTGGAATCTCGGTAAGGGAACCCAACTGCGATACGGTTTTCATTCCTTTCAGCACCGGCAGAACTTTGGGAAACTTCTCCCAAGAGCCACCGGACTGTTCCATCAGACGGAGAAAAGGGGAGGCATAGAGAAATGGCTCGTACAGGTGGGTGGTGTTGATGTGAACATCTGCCATTTTTCGGAAAGGATACAGATATTCCTGTTCTCCCCGCAACACCTGATCCCACATTTTCAAGGTTTGTTCCGGCTCCGAACCACGCAGGGCTATATCTCGAAGAATACGCCGGGTTAAGCGCAGTTGTCTGGCCGTTAACAATACCTTATCCTCATAACAGAACTGGACATGGGGGCTGATGTAGAGCCGCAGGGTGGAAAAGTTGACATTCGGCATCAGTTTTGGATTCAGGGCATGAATCCCTTCTAAAATCAGGCAGGTATTGGAATCGTATTGGACGGTAAAGGTGTCCTTGCCTCTGGTGTTGGTCTTAAAATCAAACACCGAAAAGCTCTGCTTCCCCTGCAAAAACAACTGTTCCATTTTCTTTTGGTAGTAGGGAATGTCCAAACTATCCGGAGTTTCGAAATTGGGACTGCCGTCTTCCCACTGGGGGAGAGTGCCGCTTTCCCGGTAAAAATTATCCAGGGAAATGCGGTACACCCGATGGGAGCGCTGAAGCAAAGCGGATTCCAGGCGTTTGGAGGTAGTGGTTTTTCCAGAAGCAGAAGGGCCTGCAATCAAAAGCAGGTTAATGTTGTGGGAGTGGATATAATCGGCGATTTGAGAAATTACGTTCGCATATCGCTTTTCTTCTCGCTCTACCAGCCCTTGGGGGGTCTGTTGCAGCAAAAAAGCCAATTTTTCCAGATCAGACTGTTGGTAGGCTGAAGAATAGGGCTGTAGGGAAATCATCGTGGAAAGCTCCTTGTCTTGGGAATGAGATAGGCTGAGTTTTCCTTATTGTACCTTTCCTGTCGAGAAGTGTCAATGTTTTTTTGTTCTAAACCCCTCTTTTACTGCATATAGTGTACCAAACACTCTTAGGGAAGGAAAGGTGAAATAAAATTGATGCGAAAAAAAGATTGTGTCGCCCTAATCGACATTTCTCATCGGGGCAATCTTGGGCTGTTGAGCAGGGATTTTATTCAGGCAATGGTACATTACGGAGGACGGTACCGTTTAATTGATTTCGTCTTATCCAACTGCTGCCGTTCCGAATTGGACATTGTAGGGATTTTAACTCAATGGAATCCATCACCCTTTCATGAGTACATCGGCGCCGGAGCCAGCTGGGGTTTTGACCGGCTGGGCGCCAAACTAGAGATCCTGCCTTCGTTTTCCCAGCCGGAACAGGAGAAAAGCTGCCGCAGCACCTTAGAAGCCATTCGAGACAATATTCCTTTTTTGGAGCATTACCACCCTCACACCGTGCTGCTGCTCCAAGCCGAGCGAATCTATTTTATGGATTATCGGGGATTGCTGGCCTTTCATCAGAAAAACCGGGCAGATGTCACCTTAGGGGTTGTGGCGGAAGGGCTGAACCGTCCGGAATGCCCGGCAGTGGCGCTGGGGGAGCAGGGCCGCATTACGGCAGTGGGGGAACAGGCGAAAAAAAGCCGCATCAATGCCATGGGCGCTGCGGTCGTTGATTGGAAGCTGCTGCGGAGATATTTGCTTCAAAGCAACCCAGAGGATTCATCGGATTTTTACACCGGCTTTCTTTCGTCTCTATTGCAAAACAAGGAAGCCCGTCTGTTTGGCTGCACCTTTCATGGGTATTGGCGAGCTATTACCGGGGTGGAAAGTTTATGGCAGGGACAAATGGATCTTCTTTCTCCCCAGAGCGGCTTGTCGGTTTCTGAATTTCAAAGCAAACTATTTACCAACGCACCTGTTCCAAAACCGCCACAATACCTTTATCCCAGCAATTATCTGCAAAATTCCTTGGTGGCGGAAGGCTGCGTCATTTCCGGCTCCGTGCGAAACAGTATTCTGTTTCCTGGAGTTACCATTGGAGAGGACGCTGTGGTAGGGGATAGTGTTTTGATGCCGGGCTGCGTGGTGCAGCCTGGGGCCCAGGTGTTTCACAGCATTTTGGGACAGGAGGTTACCGTTTCTGCGCAATGCCGAATCGGCGATGCTTTTTACAATGATAAGATCAATGTAATCCGTTCCGGCGCCGTAGTGCTTCAACATCCGGCAGCACAGCAGGAGAAGGGGTATCCGGCTTATTCCAAAGGATAAAGATAGAAGGAGGAAGAAAATCATGGAACTGACCGCTCTGCTGTTTTCCAACGGCTATGACGAAAACTTACAGGAACTGACCAGCAACCGCACACTGGGTTCCTTGCCTATTTTGGGACAGTACCGCATCATCGACTTCGTACTTTCCAATCTGGCCAACTCTCAGGTGGAAGAAGTGGGGGTCATCACCCGTCAAAACTATCAGTCGTTGTTGGAACATCTGGGCACCGGACAAGCCTGGGGATATGGGGTAAAGGGACGCAGCCTCACCATACTTCCACCTTTTGGCAGCAAAAATGCCATTGTCTATAATGGAAAAATGGAGGCCCTTTACGGCGCTTTGCGGTACTTAAAACATAGTCAGGCGGAATACGTCCTGCTCAGCGACAGCAATTTGGTGTTCAGTTTGGACTACCGCCATATGCTGGAATGCCACTGTACTTCCAAAGCTGACATCACCATTTTGGCTCGGAAAGGTTCTTTACGGCAAAACAGTCAGCAACATCAAAATCTGGTGCTGGAAGCAGACCGCAACGGACGGGTGACACAGGTGTTGGTTAATTGTTTTTCCGAAGAGGAGGGATACACCGGACTAAACACTTACCTGATGAAGCGGGAACTGTTGATCCGTCTAACCGAACAGGCTCATATCTCCAGCACCATCAGCTTTGAGCGCAATGTACTGGCGGAACAGTTTCATTCTTTGCATTGCCAGCTTTTTGAACTGAAGGGCTACGCCGCTATGGTGGATTCGGTACAGGAATACCTGGGATGCAGCATGGACTTTCTGGACCCGGAGGTGCAGCGGCAGGTATTCCGTACAGACTGGCCGGTATTCACCAATGCTCCCTTCGGCGTCCCGGTGCAATATGAGCCGGACTGCACGGTAAGCAACAGCTTAATTGCAGATAGCTGCCGTATCCAGGGAAATGTATTCAACAGTATCTTATTTCAAGGGGTAACGGTAGAAAGGGGAGCCACCGTGAAAAATTCCGTGATTATGAAGGATTCTACGGTGGGAGAAAACGCCGTGTTGGAATTTTGCATTCTGGATAAGAATTCCAAAATCGGGAGCAGCAAATTGCTGATGGGCGTCGACCGTTTTCCCGTTGTCATTCAAAAAGGAAGCATGGTATAATGATTGCCAAAGGGCAATCATTCAGACTGTAGAAAAAGTAAAACATAAAAGTTTTTGGTGCAGCTTTTTACAAAAAGCTGCTGGGGGTGCAGGGGGCAAAGCCCC
>CAZWNI010000019.1:0-15033 GCA_964635385.1 uncultured Oscillospiraceae bacterium | reverse complement strand
AGGCGTAAGAAAGAATTTTTGAAACAAAACAATTCCTATGCAGGGGCTTTGCCCCCTGCACCCCCACAAGCCTTTGAAAAGGCTTGACCTAAACTTCACTTTTTTTACAGCCTGTACAATGATTGCTTCCAGCAATCATTGTACCACATCCAGCGAAATCTTTCCACTCTTTTGCAACAGTTTTTGCACCTGCGGGGTGATTTCTTCCCCCGGCATCACCACCGGCACTCCCGGAGGACAGCAGCTTTGTGCTGCGGCGCTGATTCGCCCCACCCCTTGTTCGATGGGTACTTCCTCCCTGGGGGCAAAGTAGGCCTGCCGCAGTTCCATTCGTTGAGGGGGGAGGGAATAGGAAACCTGTGCCTGTGCCAGCGGTTCCCTTTTGGGAAGAGAAAGCAGCGCCTGTTCCAGCTCCTTCAGCTCTTCTTGGGTGTTGTTCGGGGAGAGCATCAGCACCACAAACCGGTCATCGGCATATTCCCAGTCCATTTTTTTCCTGTCGAAATATCGGGTGATTTCTTCCCCGGTGTACCCCATGGCGGGAGCATCTAAGGTCAGCTTGGCGTAATCCCCTTCGTTGGGGAGAAGGACTACCCCCTGCCGCTCCAGCCTTTGACGCATTGCCTGAGTGACCTGCCGGAATCGGGCAAAGGCTTCCTTCCCCGACTCTGCCAAATAGCGGTTGCAGTCCTCCAAACTCAGCAAAATCAGGTAAGAAGGACTGGTGGAGCCGAAGAGCTTCATGGCCTGCCGTGCCTGGTGGGCGGTGTAGGGAGCCTGATGGGAAAGGTGCAGCCAGGCCCCGCCGGTGAGTACCGGCAGGGTTTTGTGGGGGGAATCGCAGCACAGATCCGCCCCTAGCTGCATAGGATGCCGGTGAGTGTAAAGAAGGTAGGCCCCGTGGGCATTGTCCACCAGAAGTTTGCTGCCGTGCCGGTGGCACACGAAAGCCAGTTCCCTGATGTCCGCCATTCCCCCCAGATAGTCCGGGGTGGTGACCCAAACTGCCTTGGCTTGAGGATACCGTTGCAGCATCTGCTCCACTTCGCCGGCAGTTACCCCTCCGTATAACCCTCCTTGATCTCGATTTTGAGGCAGTATCCACCGCACCCGTACCCCCAGCAGAATGGCGGTGTGAACAAAGGCATGGTGAGCGTTGCGCACCGCCAATACCAGATCCCCTTCCCGGCAGACCAGCGTCAGCATGGCCTGGATACAGAGGGTGCTTCCTCCTGCCGACCAAAGGGCGGCTTTGCTGCCGTACAGCCGGGCGGTGACCTCTTCGCTCTGAGCCAAAATACCGGACGCTTCAAAGAGGCTGTCCGCTCCGGCAATTTCCGTGATGTCGTAGGGATAGGCGGCGTCAAAAGGGGGGAGGGCGCCTCGTCCCTTGTGTCCCGGCATATGGAACCGGGCCCGGCGGGAATTATGAAGTTTTTCTAAATACTGACGAAGCGGCGTTTCCATACTTGTATTTTCCTTCCGAACCGAGTAGAATAATGTTAGAAATCATCTGATTTGCTTATCAGGCAGATGCAGGTCTGCCGGGAGGAATGAATGAAACGAAGATTAAAACAGATGCGTCCGGCAACGGCTTATGTGATTGCGATTTTGGCCTTTGTGCTGATTTGTTTTGTGGTGGGGCGGATTCCAACCGGGGAGTCCATCTCCCAGTCTGACGAGAGTTCCGACTCTGCACAGAGCGACGATTCCAGCGTTCCATGGAATCTGATTTTAGTCAACAGCGCCAATTCTCTGCCGGAGGATTTTACGACTCCTCAGTTGGCCACCTTGGCGGATTACAGCAACCAACAGGTGGACGCCCGGATTCTTCAGGATCTCACTGCCATGCTCACCGCCATGGAGGAGGCGGGGCTGGACCCTTTGGTGTGCAGTTCCTACCGGGACTATAACCGGCAGATGCAGTTGTTTAACCAGGAACGAGATGAGTTTACCCAGCAGGGCATGGACGCCGAAGAAGCCTACGCCGCCGCCATGGAGAACGTTGCCCTGCCCGGTTACAGCGAACATGAAACCGGCCTGGCGGTGGACATTGTCTCCGTTTCCCACCAGACTTTGGACGAAGCCTTCGCCCAGACGGAAGTGGGCCAGTGGCTGGCGGCCAACTGCGCCCAATACGGCTTTGTAGTGCGTTATGCCGCCGATAAACAGGAGATCACCGGCATTACCTACGAGCCGTGGCACCTGCGGTATGTGGGGCAGGAAGCGGCTCTGGCCATGCAGGAGCAGAACCTTTGTCTGGAAGAATATCTGATCCAGCAGGGCTACACCCAGTATGACTCTGTCACCGGCACCAGCGGGTCTTAAAATTCAATTTAATGAAAAACGGGTCTGTGGATTGAAACAGGCCCGCTTTTCTTTGTGTCTTGGAACGAAACGCTGCCGGGAAGCACAGCGGCAAGACAGCTCGCCGGGAATATCGGTTTCCGGCCTACTTTATGCCTGGGGGGAGCTGCTGTCCAGCACCTGCTGGGCCGCCAGCAAAACCCCGGTGCGTCCGGTTTCATAGGTCAGTCCCCCTTGGAGCCATACAGCGTAGGGGGGACGAATGGGCCCGTCGGCGGAAAGTTCGATGGAAGCCCCCATGGTGAAGGCTCCCGCCGCCATCACCACCTGGTCGGAATACCCCGGCATATCCCAGGGTTCCGGCTTTACAAAGGAATCCACCGGACTGCCTGCCTGAATGCCCTGGCAGAAGGCCACCAGGGCTTCTGGGGTCTTCAGGTTGATGGCGGAGATGATGTCGCTGCGGGGTGCGTCAAAAGCGGGGAACACCTCATACCCCATCAGCTCAAACAGCCGCAGGGCAAAGGCTCCGGTTTTCAGGGCATTGGCGGTGACGCTGGGGGCAAAGAAAAATCCCAGATACAGCTCCCGGTTCATTCCTAAGCTGCACCCCACCTCCCGGCCCATACCCACGGCGGTGAGACGGTAGCCGCAAAGTTCAATCAAATCCCGGCGTCCGGCAATGTAGCCGCCGGTGCGGGCAATGCCGCCGCCGGGATTTTTGATCAGGGAGCCGATCATCAAGTCCGCTCCCACCTGTACCGGTTCTTTGGTGTCCACAAATTCCCCGTAGCAGTTGTCTACAATGACAATCAGGTTCGGGTTGGCTTCCTTGGCGGTGCGGATAATCTTTTCCACCACATCTATGGAAAAGGAATCCCGCAGGGAATACCCCCGGGACCGCTGAAGATACCCCACCTTGGCGCCGTCAACCGCTTTGGCAATGGCTTCGTAGTCCGGCTTGCCCTGGGCGGTGAGCTCCACCTGCCGGTAGGAGATGCCGTAATCCTTCAGGGAGCCGTTGCCTTCCCCTCGCAGGCCGATGACCTCCTCCATGGTGTCGTACACTCCGCCGGCCAGGCTCACCATGGTGTCCCCGGTGCGGAGTACGCCAAAGAGAGCCACGCTTAAAGCGTGGGTGCCGGAAACAAAGCTGTACCGCACCAAAGCGTCCTCGCAGCCGAAAGCGGCGGCGTAGACTTCATCTAGGTTCTCCCGTCCCCGGTCGCCGTAGCCGTAGCCGGTGGTGGCGGCAAAATGGGTTTCGCTGACCCGGCAGTCCTGGAATGCCTTCAGCACCTTTTGTTCGTTGTATCGCTGAATCTGTCCGATCCGGTCAAATACCGGGCGGCAGTCCTCCTCCGCCTGTTGGGCCAGGGCCTTCAGGCGGGAAGAAAGGGGAAAAAATTCTTCCATTCTGTTCTTGACTTCCTTTGTATGTTGTATTTGAGTGCAGTTAAAAAACCTCTTGACCGTCCCAATCCCGGCTCAGCCGTCCGCTGACAATTTCTTTGGCCAACGCCAAGGCCAGATCCCGCACGGCATAGGCGTCCTTAGGGTCCATGACACAGCTTGGGCTGTGAAGGTAGCGGCAGGGCACGCTGATGGCAAGGGTCTGCACCCCGCCGGCGGCAGTGTGAATGGCTCCGGCGTCGTTGCCTCCCGCCACCATGGTTTTGGTTTGAATGGGAATGTCCTGCTTTTGAGCCAGTTCAAAGGCGGTTTGGTAGAGACTCCTGCTGTAGATGGTGCTGCGGTCCATAAATCCCACCACGGCGCCTTTCCCCAGCCGGCAGACCTGTTTCTGTTCCGGCGCCCCCGGCAGGTCGGCGGCGGTGGTGGCTTCCAGCACAATGGAGTAGTCCGGTTGAATGCGCTCTGCGGCCGCTTTGGCGCCCCGGCAGCCCACTTCTTCCTGGGTGAGGAAGCAGAAGGTGATGTTGGGGTCCTCCAACTGTTCCATGAGCTGCATCAAAATCACGCAGCCCGCCCGGTCGTCCAGGGCTTTTCCCAGCACCAGGCTTCCCAGTTCCGTCCAGCCCCGGAAATCAAAAACGATTTGATCCCCCGGCTGGACGAATTGCCGGGTTTCCTCTTGGCTGTCGGTTCCCAGATCCAGCGCCAGATCATCAATGGACACCGCTTTGCCCCGCTGGGCCGAGTCCAGGAGATGGATAGGCTTCACCCCGATGACTCCGTGGCGATGGGAACGGGGCAGGTACACCGCCCGTCCCGGCAGCACTCTGGCGTCGATGCCCCCCACGCAGGTAAACCGCACCGTGCCGTCCTCTTCCAGATAGGTGGCCATCAGCCCCACTTCATCTAGGTGGGCGGAGATCATCAGCCGGGGACGGAGGGGGTCCGGCTCCCCTTTGCGGTAGCAGAGACTGCCCAAAGGGTCTTCCGTCAGGGTGTACCCCAAATGCTCCACCTGTGTCCGCACCAGAAAGGCGGTGGCGGCTTCCCGGCCGGAAATCCCCGGAACGGCGGAGTAGCGGAATAAATCGGAATCCAGCTTCTGGTCAGGACTTAGCTCAGAATTGCCGGAAGCCTTGTTCTCCAACTGATCCAGAAAAGCATTCAATGTTTGGCTGATGTTTTCCATGGATTACCGCACCTCCTTTAAGTATTCCGCCAGCAGCCGGGCAGCGTTGGCCATGTCCCGCAGATCCACAATTTCCGCCGAGGTGTGCATATTCCGCTGGGGTATGCTGACTAAGCCGCTGCGCCGTCCCCCCCGTACCAGGGAAAGGGAATCGGCGTTGGTGCCGGTGCTGCCCCCCATAACTTCGATTTGATAGGGAATCTCCTGCGCTTTGGCCAGTTCCACCAGCCGTTGGCTTACCGTAGGGGTCAGGGTAGGGGAGACCCCGATCATGGGCCCGCCTCCCAGTTTGCCGCACTTGTCCTTGGGAATCCCCTTGCCGTCAGCGAAGGATACGTCCACTGCCAGCACCAGATCCGGGTGGAACCGGTATCCGGCAGTTTTAGCTCCGGCAGAGTTGACCTCTTCCCGGTTGGAAAACAGCACCGTGATCCCGCAGCCCAAGGGGGCGTCGTTCAGTTCTTCCAGCACGCCCAGCAGCACCGCCATTCCCGCCCGGTCGTCCAAGGCGGAGGCATTGACACGGTGTTCCCCCAGTTGAGTCAAAGGGGCCGCCAAGATCCCAAAGCTGCCCAAAGGGAGCGCTTCTTTTGCTTTTTTTTGGGTCAGGCCGGTGTCGATGAGCAGGTCGGTGATTTCCGGCACACTGTCCTGTTCTTCCGGTTTGGTGAGATGGGGCGGGGTGGAGGACACCACCCCCGGCAGCCAGGACTGCTCCGTCTCGCTGTACAGTAGCACTCCCTGGGCCGCCATGATCCGGCGGTCCATACCGCCGTAGGGGGCGACCTTCAAAAATCCCCTTTCTTCGTGACCGGTGACCACCAGACCGATCTGGTCAATGTGGGCGTCCAGCAGCACCATAGGCTGGCCAAACTGCGCCTGCCGGAACACACCGGACACGCTGCCGAAGGAGTCCACCTCCACGGAGGAAGGGGCGCAGTAATGGCTTAACAGTTTTTTCGCTGCGTTCTGAGCGGTCCAGGCATGGCCGCCTTTTCGGTCGTTGATGGTGTCCGGCTGAGGGCACAGCTCTTTCAGCCAGCCCAGCAGCTTTTCTTCTCGTTCTTCCAACTTGTTTCACTCCAAACTGTTGACGATCTTCTTAAAATGGCGGCCCCGCTGCTCAAAGTTCTTGTAAAGGTCGAAGCTGGCGCTGGCGGGGCTGAGGGTCACTGCGTCTCCGGGGACGGCGTGTTCCCGTGCAGTCTGCACCGCTTCTTCCAGGGTGTTCACTGTAATGATTTCCGGATTGCCGGGGGTATACCCTTCATAGCCGGTGACGGCGGCCTTGATTTTCGGCCCGGTGGCTCCCAGCAAAATCAGCAGCTTTACCCGCTCCACCACGTCTTTGGCCAAAGGCTCGTAGGGGATATGCTTGTCGTATCCCCCGGCAATGACGATGAGCTTCTGGCGGAAGGCCCGCAGTCCGGCAACGGTCCGGGTGGGACTGGTGGCGATGCTGTCGTTGTAGTAGCGCACGCCGTCTAAGGTGCGAACCAGCTCAATCCGGTGTTCCACGCCGCCAAAGGTTTTGGCCACCTGGACGATGACCTCATCGCTGACTTCCTCGCTGACTGCGGCAATGGCGGTGAGATAGTTTTCCACATTGTGCATTCCCGGAATCTTAATTTCCTCCATGTGCAGGATAGGAGTGGCTTTCCCCTTGTGTACCCGGCAGAGCATTCCATCTTCATTTAGATAGCTGCCTTCATAGGGCGCCTCCTTCCGGGAGAAAAAGGCTGTCCGGCCCCGGATCTGGGGGGCGAAGGAACGGGTGATGTCATTGTCCCAGTTCAGCACTGTTTTGGAAAAGGCGTTGGAGTGGGCGAAGATGTTGGTCTTGCTCCAGGTGTACTCCTCCATGGTTTTGTGGACGTTGAGATGGTTGGGGGACAGGTTGGTCACCACCGACACATCTACCGGCTGGCGCATGGAAAGCAGTTGAAACGAGCTGAGTTCCACCACCGCCCGGTCGTCCGGCTGCACCTGTTCGATGATGGGAAGCAGGGCCTTGCCGATGTTGCCGCCAAGCCACACCTTTTTGCCGCTGGCCTTCAGCATTTCGGAAATCAGGGTGGTGGTGGTGGTTTTGCCGTCGCTGCCGGTGACAGCGTAGGTCTTGCAGGGGCAGAGGTCGAAGAAGCATTCCATCTCGCTGGTGACCACCACACCCGCTTTTCGGGCCTGGGTCAAACGATCCATGTGGAAGTACATTCCCGGGGTGCGGAAGAGAATGTCGCAGCGTTCCTCCAGCCCGTCCAGATAGCCTTCCCCCAGCTGGAACTTTGCGCCCAGCTCTTTTAAGGCGGTGTAGTTTTCCCCGATCTGTTCCGGGGTGGAACGGTCCGCCACCGTCACGTCGATTCCTTTTTGCAAGAATAGCTTGATCAGGTCGAAGTGGCTGACTCCCATGCCAACCACCCAGACCCGTTTGCTCTTGAGCATTTCGAAAAATTGCGCTGCTTTGGCGTTCATGGCCTTCTCAATCCTTTCCCAAGTTTCATCTGATACTTCATTATAGTTGGAATTGGTGGAAAAAGCAATCCCTCCGGGGTTGGGAAACAGGGAAAAAATCGCTTTTTTGGATTGTATTTTCCCTTTCAATGCGGTATACTGAAAACGGATAAATGCAGGTGGAATTTCAGGATTTTTTCGGGAAAACGCATGGATTTTGAAATTCCCTGCCGGAAATAAATTTGACATGAAGGAGGTTAGACGATGTTGTACATTGGCATTGATTTAGGCACCTCAGCGGTGAAACTGCTGCTGATGGAGCGAAACGGCGCTATCCTCAACCAGGTCAGCCGGGACTATCCTATCCGGTACCCCTATCCTGGCTGGAGCGAGCAGAACCCGGAGGACTGGTGGCAGCGGGTGCGGGAGGGAATTTCCCTGCTGCTGAAAGGTCAGGAGGCCCATCGGGTCAGGGGAATCGGGGTGGCAGGCCAGATGCACGGTTTGGTGGCGCTGGACGGCGCCGGGCAGGTGATCCGTCCTGCGATCCTCTGGAACGACAGCCGCACCCAGGAGCAAACCGATCTGCTGAACCAAAACCCCGGAAAGGAAGTCCTCAGCCGCTTCACCGGCAATATTGCCTTTGCCGGGTTTACCGCTCCAAAGCTGCTCTGGCTGAAACAGCAGGAACCCAACCTGTTTGCCCGAATCGCAAAAATTATGCTTCCCAAGGATTACATCAACTACTGCCTCACCGGCGTTTTGTCCACCGACTATTCCGATGCTTCCGGCACCTTGCTGCTGGATGTGGAGCATGGCTGCTGGAGCGAAGAAATGCTGAACCTTTGCGCTGTTACCAAAGATCAGCTTCCGCCCCTGCATAAGGGCTTTGAATCCATCGGCACGGTAAAGCCGGATCTGGCTCGGCGGTTGGGACTGCCCCGGGGCGTTGTCGTCTGCGCCGGAGCCGGGGACAATGCGGCGGCGGCAGTGGGCTGCGGGGTGGTCGGCCCGGGAGAGTGCAATATCAGCTTGGGCACTTCCGGCACCGTGTTCATTACCGGGGAAAAGTTCACAGTTGACCCGCAAAATGCCCTTCATTCCTTTCGCCACGCCGACGGGGGCTATCACCTGATGGGCTGCATTCTTTCGGCGGCCAGTTGCAACCAGTGGTGGATGGAAAATATTCTCCGCACCCAGGACTACGCCGCCGAGCAGCAGTTTATCTCCCAGGACGCCCTGGGCTGCAATCCGGTGTACTTCCTTCCTTATTTGATGGGAGAGCGCAGTCCCCACAACGATTCCACAGTTCGGGGCGCTTTTTTCGGCCTGTCTATGGACACACCCCGGGAAGCCATGACTCAGGCGGTGCTGGAGGGGGTGGCTTTCGCTATCCGGGACTGCGTGGAAACGGCGAAAATTCCGGTCACCTCCAGCCGTCTCTGTGGCGGAGGCGCCAAAAGCCCTCTCTGGCGGAGCATTTTAGCCAACGTGCTGGGGATTCCCCTGGAACTGCCCCAAACGGAACAGGGACCGGGCTACGGCGGGGCCATGCTGGCGGCAGTGGCCTGCGGGGACGAGGACGACTTGGCGTCTTACGCCAAACGCCTGTGCAAAATCAAGACCCGAATTCTTCCCGAACCCAGCCTGGTGCGGCGGTACCACCAACGGTACCAGGCTTGGAAACAGCTCTATCCCCGGCTGAAAGGCTGGTCCGGGGAGTAACGGAAAGAAAAAACCTTCTGAAGGATCTGAAACAGTTTAATGCAATCGTCCGGCAGACCCTTCCCTATTAAAGAAACTGCTGCCCCATCCTGGGAAGCAGCAGGAACATAAAGGATAGATAAAGGAGAGGAAACGAACATGAAATGGAATAATATCCCCCAGGTGAAATTGGGCATTGTGGCGGTGAGCCGGGACTGCTTCCCGGTGCAGCTTTCCAAAACCCGCCGAAGCGCCATTGTCAAGGAGTGCCAGGCCAAGGGTTTAGAGGTGGCGGAAATTCCCACCGCCGTGGAAAATGAAACGGATATGCAAAAGGCGCTGGAAGAAGCCAAACAGGCAGGCTGCAACGCCCTCACTGTGTTCCTGGGTAATTTCGGCCCGGAAACTCCGGAAACCCTGCTGGCCAAATACTTTGACGGCCCCTGTATGTTTGTGGCGGCGGCGGAAGGGGACGGCGACCTCATCAGCGGCCGGGGAGACGCTTATTGCGGAATGCTCAACTGTTCCTATAACCTGGGCCTGCGGGGCCTGAAGGGCTACATTCCCTCCTATCCCGTAGGAACCGCAGAGGAGATCGCCGCCATGATGGCGGAGTTCGTCCCGGTTGCCCGGACGGTGCTGGGGCTGAAGGATTTGAAGATCATCACCTTCGGCCCCCGGCCCCAGGACTTTTTCGCCTGCAACGCTCCCATTCAGGGTCTGTACCAACTGGGGGTGGAGATTGAGGAAAACAGCGAGCTGGATCTTCTGGCCGCCTACCGCAAGCATGAAAAAGACCCCCGCATTCCCGGCATCTGCGCCGACATGGCCCAAGAGATGGGGGAGGGGAAGTATTATCCCGATCTCAGCGCCCGAATGGCCCAGTTTGAACTGACCCTGCTGGATTGGGCCCAGGAACACAAAGGAAGCCGGAATTATGTTGCTTTTGCAGATAAATGCTGGCCTGCGTTTCCGAAGGAATTCGGCTTTGAGCCCTGCTATGTCAACAGCCGCCTGGTGAGCCGGGGGATTCCCGTGGCCTGTGAGGTGGACGTCTACGGCGCTTTGTCGGAGTATATCGGTATGTGTGTATCCGGGGATACGGTGACCCTGCTGGACATCAACAACAGCGTACCGGCCTCCCTGTATCAGGAGGATATTGCCGGGAAGTTTGACTATGCCCTTACCGATACCTTTATGGGCTTCCACTGCGGCAACACCCCTTCCTGTAAACTTTGCGGCGGCGGAGCGGTAAAGTACCAGCTGATCCAGCACCGGCTGCTGGAACCGGCGGGCAGCGACCCGGACTTCACCCGGGGCACCCTGGAAGGGGACATCGCCCCCGGCCCTATCACGTTTTATCGCCTTCAGTGCGACAGCAAGGGAAAACTGCGCTCTTACATCGCCCAAGGAGAGGTGCTTCCGGTACCCACCCGTTCTTTCGGGGGCATCGGCATCTTTGCCATTCCGGAAATGGGCCGGTTTTACCGCCATGTGCTGATTGAAAAGCGGTACCCTCACCACGGGGCGGTGGCCTTTTCCCACTGCGGAAAGGCGCTGTTTGAGGTGTTCCGCTGTCTGGGCATTGAGGACATTGCCTATAACCGCCCCAAATCCCTGCCCTATCCCACGGAAAATCCCTTTGAAGCAGGAACGGTGCGCTGAAAAGGCGTATCCAGCCTGTGAAGTGGGGGTGGGCGGAGGCATTTGAACCGTTTTGGACAAAAAGAAAAACCACCCGGGCTGCACACTGCATTCGGGTGGTTTTAGGCCTTGCCCTGTATCACGCTTCCTGAGGAGCGTCAACCGGGCAGGTGCTGGCACAAGCGCCGCAATCCATGCAGGCGTCTGCATCGATCACATACTTGCCGTCGCCCTCGCTGATAGCGTCAGCGGGACATTCTGCTGCACAAGCGCCGCAGGAGATGCAATCATCACTGATTTGGTAAGCCATCCTTTTTTCACCTCCATTATTTTTGTTATCCTTATTTTAACACAGCCAGCCTGGGTTTTCAACCCCTTGTTATAGTGATATTTTTGGAGAGGATTTTGGGATTTTTAAGAAAAAATAAACTGTTTTTGCTCTGTTTTACCGGTTCTACACACCGGAAACAGAAACTTGGTGCAAAAAACTTGCCCGGAAAAGCCTTCTTTTTCCTCCTATTTTCCCTTGAAAAAGAAACCGCCGCAAAAATTTGAAAAAAGTAGTGGCATTTTGGGCTTGGGTATGCTATAATCAAAAAGATGTAATTTTTACTGGAGGAAATAACCTATGCTTAAGGAAACCAAACAACTGGAAACCAATAAATATGAATTGACCGCTGCGGTAGATGCCGAAGCTTTTGAAGCTGCTGTGCAGAATGCATTTTTGAAAAACCGCAAGCGCATCGACGTGCCCGGCTTCCGCAAAGGCAAAGCTCCCCGAAAGATTGTGGAAAGAATGTACGGGGAAGGGTTGTTTTATGAAGATGCCGTCAATGACTTGTATCCTGACGCCGTCAGCGATGCGGTGAAGGAAAGCGGCCTGACGGTTGTTGCGCCCCCCAGCGTGGACGTGAAGGAAATCAGCAAGGAAAACGGCGTTACCTTTGCCATCACCGTGGTCACGAAGCCGGAAGTTGTCTTGGAAGGCTACAAGGGCATGGAAGTGGAAAAGGAAGTTAAGCCCGTGACCGACGAAGACGTCCAGAAGAGAATGGAAGCCATGCAGCACGGCCATGGCCGGCAGATTGATGTGGATAACCGGGCGGCTCAGAAGGGCGACACCGTTACCTTTGATTTCGACGGCAGTGTGGACGGCGTTCCCTTTGAAGGCGGAAAAGCCGAAAACTACACCCTGACCCTGGGCTCCGGCCAGTTCATTCCCGGCTTTGAAGAGCAGGTGGAAGGCAAGAACATCGGCGAAGACTTCGACGTCAACGTCACCTTCCCGGAAGACTACCACGCCGAAGAGCTGAAGGGCAAGGCCGCTGTATTTCAGTGCAGGATTCACGCTATCCGCTACACCGAATACCCTGCTCTGGACGACGAGTTCGCCAAGGACGTCAGCGAGTTCGACACATTAGATGAGCTGAAAGCGGACGAAAAACGGAAGATGGAAGAGAACAGCCAGAAGGAAGCCGACACCCAGGTGGAAAACAAGCTGGTGGATATGCTCATCGAAAAGATGCAGGCCGACATTCCCGAAGAGATGGTTGACGTCCGGGTGGACGAAAAGGTGCGGGAGTTTGAATACCGCCTCACCAGCCAGGGCATGAGCATGGATCTGTATCAGCAGTATACCGGCACCACAGAGGACGGCTTGAAAAAGACCTTCCGGGAACAGGCTGAGAAGGAAGTCAAGGTGCGTCTGGCTCTGGAAAAGATTGTGGAACTGGAAAATATCCAGCCCACCGACGAGGATATGAACGCCGAGTATGAAAAGCTGGCGAAGGCCTATCAGTTGGAAGTGGATAAGGTAAAAGAAATGCTGCCTGCAGAAACCTTGAAAGAAGATGTGGCAGTGAACCTGGCCATTGATTTGGTAAAGAATTCTGCGGTGGTGACTGAAAAGTAAGAATGCCAATTCCTTGTGTCAGCCGGCTCGTGGTGGGTCGGCTGATTCCGGCTTTTGCAAAAAAGAGGAAAAACTGTTTTTTAGAAGAATTTTTCCGGCTTGAGTGTTTTTATTTACTCTTTCTTCAAAGACTGGCCATAAGAAGGTCATCACTGAAGGTCAAAAAAGGTATAAAATACTCATGGCAGCTTGCGGCAGTCTGCCGAAAAGCTGTGTTTATGGAAAGGAAGGATACTTTATGGCATTAGTACCTTATGTAGTAGAACAAACCGGACGGGGCGAACGCTCCTACGACATTTTCTCCCGTTTGCTCAACGACCGGATTGTCATGCTTTGCGACCAGGTAGATGACGCCACTGCCAGCGTGGTGGTAGCCCAGCTTCTGTATCTGGAAAGCCAGGACCCTGAAAAGGACATCAGCCTGTATATTAACTCCCCCGGCGGCTCCATCACTGCCGGCATGGCCATTTACGACACCATGCAGTATATCAAGTGCGACGTATCCACCATCTGCATCGGCATGGCGGCCAGCATGGGCGCTTTCCTGCTGTCCAGCGGCGCCAAGGGGAAGCGGATTGCTCTGCCTCACAGTGAGATTATGATCCACCAGCCCCTGATTGGCGGCGGCGGATTGTCCGGTCAGGCCACAGACATCGAAATCGCCACCAAGCATTTGCTGCGCACCAAGAAAAACCTGACGCAGATCCTGGCGGATAACTGCGGCAAGACCTATGAGCAGTTGGCTCAGGACTGTGAGCGGGACAACTACATGTCCGCCCAGGAAGCCCTGGACTATGGATTGATCGACAAAGTATTTGAGAAACGGTAACTCTGTATTGACAGAGAAAAGGAGAAGGCTTACCTATGGCCAATAACAACGATAGAACGCCTCGCTGCAGTTTTTGCGGCAAAACCGAAGCGGAAGCCAACCGCATGCTGTTCGGCAACGGCGCTTATATTTGCGATGATTGCGTTTCCCTGTGTTACAGCATGCTCTTTGACGACGATGGTCTCACCGATTACCGCCATCAGGCCGCTGTCCGCCGGAAAAAGAAGAACACCGCAAAGGTGCCCTTGATGAAACCCAAGGAAATCAAAGCGGTGCTGGATCAGTATGTGGTGGGGCAGGAACAGGCTAAAATTGCGCTGTCGGTGGCAGTGTACAACCACTATAAGCGGATCGACAGCAACCAGAATCCGGACGTGGAGATCCGTAAAAGCAATGTGCTGCTGCTCGGCCCCACCGGCGTGGGGAAAACTTACCTGGCGCAGACCCTGGCCAAAACTCTGAATGTGCCTTTTGCCATTGCGGATGCCACTACCCTCACCGAAGCAGGTTATGTGGGCGACGATGTAGAAAATGTGTTGGTGCGGCTGCTCCAAGCGGCAGATTACGATGTGGAAGCAGCCCAGCGCGGTATTATCTATATTGATGAAATAGATAAGATCACCCGGAAAAGTGAAAATCCCTCCATCACCCGAGATGTCAGCGGGGAAGGGGTGCAGCAGTCCCTGTTGAAGATTGTGGAAGGCACAATGTCTAATGTGCCGCCGCAAGGAGGACGGAAGCATCCCAATCAGGAGTGCGTCCAGGTGGACACCACCAACATTCTCTTTATCTGCGGCGGTGCTTTTGAGGGTATCGAGCGGATTATCGAACAGCGCACCAACAAGTCTTCCATGGGCTTTGGAGGTACGGTAACCTCCGGCGGTGCGTTGCGGGATAGTGAGATGCTCAAACAGATCATTCCCCACGATTTGGTAAAGTTCGGTCTGATTCCTGAATTGGTAGGCCGGTTGCCTATGATTACTACGCTGGAAGCCTTGGATGAAGATTCCCTGGTACGGATTCTCACCGAGCCGAAGGACAGTATCATCAAGCAGTATCAGAGTCTTTTTGCCATGGATCATGTGGAGTTGAGTTTTACCGATGACGCCCTTCGTGCCATTGCCCGTCGTGCTTTGGAACGGAAAACCGGCGCCCGGGGCTTGCGGGGTATTATGGAGGAGCTGTTGCAAAATCTGATGTTCTCCATTCCCTCCGACCCCTCGGTGGAGTCGGTAACCATTACAGCCGAAGGAGTAGACGACCCCGAAAAGATTGTGTACACCCACCGCAACGCTCTTCCGAAATCCAGCTAAAAACAAACAAGAGAAACGCCGCCCAACGGAAGGTTTTCCAGTTGAGCGGCGTTTTTGGTTGGAAATGGTTCAGCTATGCTGGAAGTGATGCTGCACATATCGACGATTCGGGTAGCGCCATGATTTTAATCCACACTTCCATGCTGGCCGGGTATGTGGACAAGAATTGGATTTTGAATGGAAGAAAAACAAATATTGTTTCAGCTTGTCGAAAAAGGTTCTTGATGTTTCCGGATTGCCCCGCCCTCGGCTCTACGCCGTTGGG
>CAZWNI010000018.1:0-15815 GCA_964635385.1 uncultured Oscillospiraceae bacterium | reverse complement strand
GCAGCCGTGAGGGCCAGGGCGGGGTTGGTCATATCCAAACCGTCGCTACTCTTGACCGTCACAGTGCCGTCATAGGTCCAATACTGGAGGGCACTATGGACACGGGTGGAAACGCCGGTGGTATAGTTGGAGGCATAGCCGCTGAAGGTGAAGTACTCAAAGGAGCGGTTCTGCACCAATTCCGCATAGATGCCGCCGTCCGCCGCATTGTTAATGTCCTCGTAGAACAGGCCGTACAAGGTTTCGGACACGTCCATCACCACGTCATCGCCGTCGATGTTCAGGATATAGGGAACCGTATCGGCGGTGTAAACGGTGATGGTGAATTCCTTGGTTAAGGTCTGGTCCCCATAGTGCAGGGTTGCGGTCAAGGTCACAGTGGTGTTTTCGTCCACCGTGCCGATGGTTCCGTCATTACCCATCACGGTCGTGTTGCTGGACACCCAGGTCACACTGACCAAGCCGGACAACGTTGTGGAGGGCAGGGTGAGGTCGGTACTGGTGGCGGTCTGAGACAAAGTCAGGCTTTCGTAAGCCAGGCTCAGCACCTGATCGTCCGTCATGCCGTCTGCCATGATCTCCACCACTTCGTCTGCGGTCAAGCCGATGTCATAAAACCGCATATCGAAGAGATACGCATTCAGTTCCGGGTCCGAGGAGAACCGGGAGTGACCAATGTAGTTGTCGGTGAAGGTGGTGAGTACATCGTTAAACCAGGCGATCAGCGTGTTCCGGGTGCCGGAATTGGTCTGGTTGACCGATGCATCATAAGCCACCTCGCCGTCCAAATAGACGACCACGCCCACATTACCTGTGTCGCTATTCTCTCCCAGGAAGGTGAAAGCCAAGTGGTGCCAAGACCCCTTTTCCACGATCACATCTGTGGCGTTGCTGTAAAATTCACTGCTGCCCTCTCCGGCGGTTACATACCCGTTCCGGGAAATAAAGAAGTAATCCCGATTGCTCTCCGGATCAGAGGCAGAAGCTGCAGTGCCCATGTCTAACAACCGGGCATAGCTGGAATCATCTTGGGCATTGATCCACAGGGAAAAAGTAAAGCCGTCTGCAGATGAAAGGCTGGACGTCAAATCCGACGGCAGTTGGATAGAGCCGCCGCCGTTGGTGGTGCTGCTCAGATAGACAGATGAAAGACCATCATATGTCACACCGGTCTCTACGCCGCTGCCTACCGCAGTGCCGTCGTTGTTGTTGCCGGATTGGTCTTCCAAGCTGTCCGTATACTGAAACAACAGGTGGCTGCTCAGATCGTCTTCGGCGCTGACAAACATTCCCGCCAAAGCAGAGGGAATCATGGTGGCAACCATCGCTGCACTCAACACACCAGCCAAGAGTTTTTTAAACTTCATGGAATTGTTTCCTCCTATTGCAATTTTTCGCAAAACGAAAGCCTTGCCGCAAACCACTTGATTTTCGCCGCCGTTTGGTGCTACTTTGACTGACCCAAACGCATGATTCCATTCAGCGCCGAAAAATTCTTCCGTGGGGGAGAACGCCGCATGGGCTTTCCGTTTTGCCGGTTCATCGAAAGATGAACTGATACAACTTCATCATACAGCAAAAACTACAAAAAATCAAGAAGCAATCGCGATAAAAACTATGAAAACGGACAGGTTTCGGTGTAGATTTTTTGAAAAAAATATTGTGCAATTTCAACAAAAATTTTGACTGCGAAAAAAATAAAGTCTGAATATGGTTGTTTTGAGGTGAAAAAACAGCATTCTTTCTTATCCCGTTTCCTGTTTTTGGCAGAATTTCCCTATTTTCGCAATGCCAGCCAGAAAAGCGATGGAAGATCATTCCATTGCCCCGCCCCTTGTTTTTTTGTCTCCAAATCCGAAGCGCTTTGAAAAAGCAAAAAACAGCCCCCCGTTTCCGGGGAGCTGCATTGGTTTACTGCTGATATTTTTCCATGTTAATTTTATTCAGATACTTTTCACGGTACTGCTCCATGGCTTTGGGATAGGCGCCGGACTGGGACTGATGGACGGCTTGAATGTACTGGTGCCGGTCTAAAATGTCCTCCTCCTGGTTGTAGCCAATCACATACACCGCCACGTTCGAGCAGTGGTCGCTGATGCGCTCCAGGTCGGTGAGGATAGCCAGGAAGATGCAGCCGCAGTCAATGGTGCATTTGCCCCGCTTCAGCCGCTGGATATGCTTGTAGCTGAGCCGTTCCTGAAGCTGGTCAATGATTTCTTCCAGAGGCTCTACCTCCACCGCCAAGTCGCTGCGGTATCCATCATAGCAGGCCATGGTTTTCTCCAGGATCTCCTCCACGGCGTCGAAGATCACTTCCAGCTCTTCCTGAGCTTTGCTGGAGAAAGAAAGGCCCTTTTTGTGCATCTCTTCCGCCCGTTCCAGAATGTTGATGGCATAATCGCCGATCCGTTCAAATTCCACCGTCATCTTCAGAATCTGGGTGACGGTGCGGCTTTCCTTTTCGGTGAGTTCCGAATCCCCCAGCCGAAGGATATAGTTGTTCAGCCTGTCCTCCATTCGGTCAAGGGCAGTTTCCCGCTCGGTGATGCTTTCCGCCCGGCGGGGATCGTAGTCCCGATAAAGCAGACGCACCTTGCTGAAGTTCTTGGCGGCGTACCGTCCCATCTTCAGCACCACCTGTTCGCACTGGGAAATGGCAATGCTGGGGGAAACCTGCAGGAACCGTTCTTCCAGACCAGCCAGATCCTGGGTATAGTCGTCTCTGTCCTCGCCCGCTGTTTTCTTGTCCCGAATGGTGAGAACCGCCAGCTTTTCCAACAGCCAGGTAAAGGGCAGCAACACCAGAGTTATCACCACGTTAAACAACGTATGGAAATTCGCAATGCCTCCTATGGTAATGGCCTCGCTCCACCAATCCGGGCTGGCAACGGCCACAAAGACATAGGTAGCCGTCAAGAAGAGGACGGTGCCGATGATGTTAAAGTACAGATGCACCATAGCCGCCCGCTTGGCGTTGGTAGATGCGCCGATGGAAGCCAGGATCGAGGTGACGCAGGTGCCGATGTTCTGCCCCAGGATAATGGGGATAGCGGCGGAGCAGGAAATCACCCCGGTTTGGGCCAAAGCCTGCAAAATACCCACCGACGCCGAAGAACTCTGGATAATGGCGGTAACGCCGGCGCCCACCAAAACGCCCAGGAAGGGATTGGTGAGGGTGGCGAAGATGCTCTGGAATACCGGGCTGTCGGCAAAGGAGGAAGCAGAATCGGACATCATCTGCATTCCGGTAAAGAGAATGCAGAAGCCCATCAAAAATTCCCCCACCATTTTGTAGGACTGCTTTTTGCAGCCCATGATCATCAAAATGGCGATAATCCCTGCCGCCGGCGCCAGCACCTCCGGCTTAAACATCATTAAAAAGTAATTTCCGCCGTCTTCAATGCCTGCCAGGCGGAGAATCTGGGCGGTGACGGTGGTGCCGATGTTGGCGCCCATAATCACCCCAATGGCGTTGCGCAGTTTCAAGATCCCGGCATTGACCAGCCCCACCACAATTACGGTGGTGGCAGAGGAACTCTGGATACAGGCGGTAATGACCAAGCCCACCAGGACTCCCTTAAACACATTGTTGGTCATCTTTTCCAGATAGTATTCCTGTTTGCCGCCGCTGAGCTTTTCCAAATTGCCGCTGAGCATATTCATGCCATATAAAAACAATGCCAGCCCGCCCAGCAGGGCGATCAGCGTGATGACTACCTCCATAGCAACCTCCTGTTGTTCGACTCTTTCTTTCGACGTTTTCGATAGATGCCGTATACGATGGTATTATAACATTCTTTTTACAAGCCGTAAAGAGAAAATTTACATTTCCCGCCAAAAAACGCCTATTACACCAAATCAAGCAGCAATCGGGGTAATTCAAACCAAAACCGGATTACTCTCCTTCTTCCGTGAGGGCCAGCCACTGCTCCATGGCGGCGTCGTTCTCTGCATGGAGCCGTTCCAGCTCCCGGCAGGCCTCCTCCAATTTCTGGTAATCGGCTGCGGCGGCAGGATCGGCAATCAGCGCTTCCAATTCCCGAATGGAAGTTTCCTGCCGTTCCATTTCCTGCTCCAGACGGCGGAGCTCCGCCCGGCGCCTGGCGTCCTGAACCCGCTGTTCCTTTCCCCGGCCTTTTCCCGGTTTCGGGGCAGGGGCGGGCCTGGCGGCGGACTGCTCCCTGGCTTTTTGCCGGCAGTAGTCGTCGTAATTGCCCGGATAAATCTTCAACCCTTCATCGGTCAGCTCCAGGATCTTGGTGGGAATGGCGTTGAGGAAGTACCGGTCGTGGCTGACAAACAGCAGCGTGCCGGCAAATTCCTTCAGCGCCCCTTCCAGAGCTTCCTTGCTGTCCAGATCCAGGTGGTTGGTGGGTTCGTCAAACAACAGTGTGTTGGCTTTGGCGTTGACCATAATGGCAAAGCCCAACCTGGCCCGCTCCCCGCCGGAGACCACCCCCACCTTTTTGTATACATTTTCTTCGGTGATGAGCATACTGCCCAGCAGCCGCCGGGCCTGGCTTTCCAACAAATCGGGATACCGGCCCCAAAGCTCCTCCAGCACGGTGTTTTCAAAGTTCAGGTTCAGGTTTTCCTGCTCGTAGTAAGCGGTGGTCACATTCCGCCCCCACACAACCTCCCCGTCGCAGTAGGGGCTCATTCCCAGCACCGTTTTCAGCAGGGTGGACTTTCCGATGCCGTTGCGGCCGATGAGAGCCACCTTCTCGCCCCGCTTGATCTCAAAACTCAAGGGACCGCACAGGGTTTTCGGAGGCTGGCCCACCTTCAGGTTCAGCCGGTGGACGCTGAGCAGGTCCTTCACCGGCTCTTTGGTGAAAGTAAAGTGGAAGTGAGGGGTCTTGTGGGTGAATACCGGCCGCTGAATGCGCTCCATGGCCTCCAGCTTTTTTTCCCGGCTTTTGGCAGAGGCGGCGGTGGAGGCCCGGACCATGTTTTTGCGGATATAATCCTCCAGCTTTTCGATCTCCGCCTGCTGTTTCTCATATTCCTTCTGCTGGGCTTTCAGACGCTCTGCTTTCAGCTCCTTGTAGCGGGTGTAATTGCCGGGGTAGTCAAAGACAGTCCCCCCGTCCACCTCCCAGATCCGGGTAACCATTCGATCCAGGAAATACCGGTCGTGGCTCACCACCAGCACCGACCCCCGATAGGAGGACAGGTAATCCTCCAGCCAGGTCAGGGTGGCAAAGTCCAAATGGTTGGTAGGTTCGTCCAGCATCAGCAGGGTGGGGCGTTCCAGCAACAGCTTGGCCAAGGCCAGCCGGGTCTTTTCCCCGCCGGACATGGTGGCGATGATGGTGTTCCGGTCGTACTCTGCAAATCCCATGCCGGTGAGCACCGTATCGATCTTCACCTGCACCTGATACCCGTCCAGTGCTTCAAACTGGGCGGTGGCCTGCTGGTATTCCTGGGTCATAGCCTGGCCTGCCAGCTCCATTCGCCGCAGGGAAGCCGCCAGTTCCAGGGCTTGGGCAAAGGGCTTTTCCATCTCCTGCTGAATGGTGCTGTCCCGGTTCAGGCCGGTGTTCTGCCGCAGATACCCCGCCACCGTGTCTTTCCCATAGGACACAGCGCCCTGGTCGGCGAAGGAAGGGTCGGCGATGAGGTTGAGCAGGGTGGACTTTCCCGCCCCGTTGGGACCGATAAGGCCGATCCGTTCCCCTTCCTGAATGGACAGGCTGACCCCTTCCAGAATCCGGCGTTCCCCAAAATTTTTCCCTACCTGTTCCAGCTGTACTACCATTTTGACGCTCCTTGTTCCGGTTCATTTCTCAAAGTAGTATTGTAGCGAATTTCAGGGAAGTTTGCAAGACTCTCCCTGTTTTTCCCATAAAACCGCTGTTTTTACATTGACAAGACGGCAGGGGTTTGGTATAGTAAAGACAAATTCAATCCCGTTTTCGGCCTGCCGCCGGGTAGGCCGAAATTCACCGGTTTGTGCGTCAGTAGGCCTTGAAGATGCGCAAAGCGGTGTTTTTTGCTGTTAGGAGGAAAAACAACATGAAAGTGAGCCGCAGCTTTGCTCATTACGCCCGGTACGCTTCCCTTAATGTGCTGGGAATGGCAGGGCTGTCCTGCTATATTCTGGCGGACACCTTTTTTGTGGCCCAGGGGTTGGGCGCCAACGGCCTGACCGCCCTGAATCTGGCCATTCCGGTGTATAATCTTATCCACGGCGCCGGCCTGATGCTGGGAATGGGGGGAGCCACCCAGTATTCCATTGCCATGGGCCGGAAAGAGACGGACCGGCCCCCTCAAATCTTCACCCACACCCTGCTGCTGGGGGCGGTGCTGGCAGCAGGGTTTGTACTGGTTGGACTGCTGTTTTCCCATTCCATCGCCCAACTGTTGGGGGCGGACGCCGCCGTCCTGCCCATGACCGAAACCTATCTGCGGACCCTGCTGCTGTTTGCCCCCGCTTTTTTGCTCAACGACATTATCCTGTCCTTTGTCCGCAACGACCAAAGCCCTCAGCTTTCCATGGCCGCCATGGTCACCGGCAGTTTGTCCAACGTGGCGCTGGACTACCTGTTCATTTTCCCGCTGGGTATGGGAATGTTCGGGGCGGTGCTCGCCACCGGCCTGGCTCCCATCATCAGTCTGTGCGTCCTTTCCCTTCACTTTTTCCGGCACAAAAACGGTTTCCGTCCTGCCCGGCCCAAGCTTTCCGGAAAGATGGCCGGGACGGTGTTTTCCCTGGGCTTCCCCTCTCTGGTCACCGAATTTTCCAGCGGGATCGTGATTATTTTGTTCAACGCCCTGCTGCTGAGCCTGGCGGGAAATACGGCGGTGGCGGCCTACGGGGTGGTGGCCAACCTGTCTCTGGTGATTCTGGCGGTGTTCACCGGAGTGGCCCAGGGCACACAGCCGCTGCTGAGCAGCGCCTTTGGATTAAAGCACTTCACCCAACTGAAACTTCTTTTGCGCTACGCCGTGATTACCGTATTGGTACTCAGCACCCTTTTCTACCTCTTTATCCTCTGGCAGCCGGATTGGATTGTTTCCTGGTTCAACAGCCAGCAGAATGCCCAGCTTCAGCAAACCGCCCGGCAGGGGCTGCTGCTCTACTTTACCGGCATTTTCTTCGCAGGAATCAATATTCTGCTTTCCATCTTCTTTACCTCCACGGAACAGCCTGTGCCGGGACAGGTAATCTCCCTGCTCCGGGGGTTGTTTTTGATTGTCCCGGCGGCGCTGCTGCTTTCCGCCTGGCTGGGGGCGCCGGGGATCTGGCTGTCCTTCCCGGCGGCGGAACTGGTGACCCTGGTGATTGGCGGAGGAATCTATCTGGCGCAGAGAAAAAACGGAAGAATCCGTCAATCGAAATCCACCACGCACAGGAAGGGGCAAAACAGATGACTTACAAAACCAATGATATGAGGTCAAATGCTTCTGCTTTTCTCACATTGGCCAGTCAGGTGTGGCGATAAAAACGGACAACAAAAAAACACCCTCCTACGGCAGATAAAAAACTACCGCTGGAGGGTGTTTTGCTCTTACTTCATCAACAGCGCCATAACCGCTTTCTGGGCGTGGAGCCGGTTTTCCGCTTCGTCAAAGATTTCCCTGGCGTGGGCTTCAAACACCTTCTCGGTGATCTCTTCCCCCCGGTGGGCGGGCAGGCAGTGCTGCACCATGCACTCCGGATTGGCGGCTTCCAGCACGGTGTCGTTGATCTGCCAGCCGGCAAAATCCTTCCTGCGCTGTTCCGCCTGGTCCTCTTCTCCCATGGAAGCCCACACATCGGTGAACAGCACGTCGGCGCCGGCGGCGGCTTCCAGAATGTCCTGGGTCAGCAGGAAGTCGGGGTTGTCCTTGGCAAAGTCCAGCACCTGTCCGTCCGGCAGATACCCGGCAGGGCAGGCGGCGGCCACCTTCATGCCCACCTTCAAACCGCCCACAATCAGGGAGTTGGCCATATTGTTGCCGTCCCCGATGTAGCACATCTTCAAGCCGTCAAAGCTCTTTTTGTACTCCCGGATAGTCATCAAATCCGCCAGCACCTGGCAGGGGTGGCAGAAGTCGGTCAAGCCGTTGATCACCGGCACCGAACCGAATCTGGCCAGATCCTCCACTTCCTTCTGCGCAAAGGTGCGGATCATAATGCCGTTGAGGTAGCGGCTCAGCACCCGGGCGGTGTCCTGGATAGGTTCGCCCCGGCCAAGCTGCAGATCCCGGCTGCTCAAAAACAGGGCTTCGCCTCCCAGTTGGTACATTCCCACTTCAAAGGACACACGGGTCCGGGGGGAGGATTTCTGGAAGATCATGCCCAGGGTCTTACCCTGCAAAACATGGTGCTGGATTCCGTAAAGGTTTTCATACTTCAACTGGTCGGCCAGATTCAGGATCTCTAAAATCTCCTCTTTGTCCAGATCCAGCATCTTCAGCAGATGGGTGTTGTTCATGGGTCTCATCCTTTCGTTACAATATGTTTATCCGTTGAGAACACCCAGCAGCTTATCCAGTGCTTGGGTGAGTTCTTCAACATAAAAATCATTTTACATAAAACGTTTTCAATAATAGTTCAGCCAGACTTTGTCGCTACAGTGTGATTCGCATAAGTGTTCCATGTTGGCTCGTAATCTTTTGTAGCTTGATTTCCCCACATATCCCAGCCTTCTCTTTGCCCTCTAGCAAACATTTCAAGAAACGGCCCGGAAGAACAGCTTTCAACCAGCTTAACAAATTCATCCGGCTTTCTAGAATGTTCTCGTTTCATTGAACGAATTAAATTGACTTGCGATCTGCCTGCGTCTAAAGTTCTGTTTTTGTCGCCTTTAACGCCAAACAACAGCATTTCAGTCACATTTCTGAAATAAAAGCCAACCCCTCTTCCATCCGGCATACCATCTTTCCGAACTTTTTCCCAAATAATATTAGTTTTATACTCAAATCCCCATGCCTGCATCACTTCCAGTCCTTCGGGCAACAGCGCATTTGGAACCCATAGATATAGATGACATTTTTCTTCAGCTACCTCAGAAACAGGCAATTGCTTAATTTCCTCTAATTTCATCGTACTATATCTGGCCAATCTTTTGTGCTCTGGCGCTACTTTGCCAGTTCTATTTTGAAATTGCCAAGGAGGATCCGCATAAATGGTTCGATATTTTTTCCCATTGGTGTATTGTCGAAAGTTCTCGATTGTTAACTCTAATTCCGTTTTCGCCATAGTTAATACCCCTCGACACACGACTTTCGAATCCCGATTGCTAAGATAGGACAACCGCCATTCCTACGCGACTTTAATCTACTTTCTAATTTCCCCATCCAAGTTGTACTTGCGCCGTACTTTGAAATTAACGCTTTCCCGTTTTTATCCTTAACATTTTTGAAAACATCATTTAATTCTTGAGATCGTGTTACAATAATTCCGACCTCAATCAAACCACAGTCAAAATATGTTCTCATCGCCATTAAATCACGGTCAAACGTTTGATCTTTACTATTCCACTCTAAATCAAAAGCAACTTTTCCTTTTACAAAATCAATATTATGTCCATCAATATAACCGCTTATAATCTTTTTGTCAAATGGTTCGTTTGAAAATCTTCCTCGTTGATTTGCTCGCCGCGGATATAATTTTACCACAAGATCTCCAGTGATTTTAATTTCTTTCCAACCCAATGGATATAAAACAGCATCAAATTTTTTTGGAATCTCCGTTTCATTTCCTCCAGACGCTTTTATATCTTCAATTGAAATAAACAAATGCTCCAAACAATCCTGAATTTCATTCCATTCCATAGGAAATGCTTCTTTCAAAATTTCAAGGGCATGGCCATAACTTTGAAATTCAAATTTTTCCAATAGGCTTTTCCGCACATATTGCGCAATATTGTCCAAAGTATTTCCTCCATTATAATATAAACCCGCAAATGTTTATCCGTTGAGAACACCCAGCAGTTTGTCCAGTGCTTGGGTGAGTTCTTCCTTGGTGATGGTCAGAGGGGGCAGCAGCCGCACCTTTTCCTTGGCGGTGAGCACCAGCACCCCCGCTTCCAGTGCGGCATTTGCCACATCTTTTGCGGTCTTGGTTTTCAGACGGACCCCCAACATCATGCCCAGCCCGACAATGTCCTCCACTTCGGGGGAGCGGCTCAGGGCGGAGCGGATCAGCTCCCCCTTTTCCTGCACCTGCTGCAAAAAGTCGGGATCGGCAATGCGGTTCAGGCACACCAGCGCCCCGGCGCAAACCACCGGGTTGCCTCCAAAGGTAGTGCCGTGGTGGGAAGGCCCCAGCACATTCTGGGTCTTTTCGCCGCAGAGCACCGCCCCAATGGGAAGCCCGCCGCCCAAACCTTTGGCTAAGCTCACCACATCAGGCTTCACCCCAAACCACTCCGCCGCCAGCAGCTTGCCGGTGCGGCCGATGCCGGTCTGGACTTCGTCGCAGAGCAGCAAAATGTCCTTTTCCTGACAGAACCGGGCCAGTTTCTGCACAAATTCCCTGTCCAGAGGGCAGACCCCGCCTTCACCCTGGATGGGCTCGATGAGGATACCGCAGACGGAGTCGTCCAGTTGTTCCTGCACCCCTTCCCAGGTGGGGCGGGCGTACCGGAAGCCTTCCGCAAAGGGGAAGAAAAAGTTGTGGAACACCTCCTGCCCGGTGGCGGTGAGGGTGTTCATGGTGCGGCCGTGGAAGGAGTTCACCAGGGTGATCACGGTATGCCGTCCCTTGCCGTATTTGTCAAAGCTGTACTTCCGGGCAATCTTCAGCAAGGCCTCGTTGGCTTCCGCCCCGGGGTTGCAGAAAAAGGCTTTCTGACAGCCGGTCTCGGTGCAGAGCTTTTGCGCCAACGCAATGTTCGGGGTGGTGTAGTAGAGGTTGGAGGTGTGCTGCAAGGCGGCTGCCTGGCGGGAAACCGCTTCCACCCATTCCGAATCGCAGTAGCCCAGGGAGTTTACTCCGATGCCGCTGCTCAGATCCAGGTACTCCTTGCCGTTTTCGTCCCAGACCCTGGCCCCTTGGCCCTTTACCAGCACCGCCGGAAACCGGCTGTAACAACCCACAATATATTCTTGATCCAGATTCATCCAGTCGCTCATTGTCGCTTCCTCTCCTTTGACCGGTCGGTTTACAAAAACATAGTGCCTACACCCTCATCGGTGAACATTTCGATGAGCAGGGAGTGGGGGATTCGCCCGTCCAAAATCAGGGACTTTTTCACCCCCCGGCGAATGGACTCCACGCAGCACTCGATTTTTGGGATCATGCCCCCGCTGATAATTCCCTGGCGGATCAGGTTGGGGACTTCGCTGACCTGCACCTGGGGAATCAGGGTGGACTCATCGTCTTTGTCCCGGAGCAAGCCCCGGATATCGGTCATGAGGATCAGATTTTTGGCTTTTAATTCCGATGCGATTTTGGCGGCGGCGGTGTCGGCGTTAATGTTGTACACCTGCCCCTTTTCATCTGCCGCTACCGTGGAAATCACCGGAATGTAGCCGTTGTCCAGGGCGTCTACAATGACCTGGGTGTTTACACGGGTGATGCTGCCCACAAAGCCCAGATCCACTTCGCTGCGCTTCTTTTCCACTTCCATCATGCGGCCGTCCATGCCGCAAAGCCCCAGGGCTTTGCCGCCGTGGCGGGCGAGCAGGGCCACCAGATCCTTGTTCACCTTTCCGGCCAGCACCATCTGCACCACTTCGGCGGTTTCGGCGTCGGTGTACCGCAGCCCGCTTACAAACTTGCTTTCCTTGCCGATCTTCTTCAGCTGTTGGTTGATTTCCGGGCCGCCGCCATGAACCAGCACCAGCCGGACTCCCACCAAACTCAGCAGGACGATGTCCTTCATCACGGCGTCTTTGAGTTCCGGGCTGACCATGGCGTTTCCGCCGTACTTCACCACCACGATCTGGCCGTTGTAGTCCTTGATATAAGGCAGGGCGTTGACCAGCACCTGAGCCCGCATCAAATTGTCCATCTTGTTTCCCTCAGCCAAAGTTGTTTCCTCTCTTCTGCCTTGAAATTACTGAAAAGCGGGGTTTGATCAGGTTCGGTAGTCCCCGTTGATCTTTACATAATCATAGCTCAAATCACAGCCCCAGGCCACGGCGCTTCCCGCACCGTCCCCCAGTTCCACCAGCACCCGAACCTCATCTTCTGCCAGTATTTTGGCAGCTTCCTCCTCGGAAAAGTCCACGCCGGCGCCCTCCCGGCACACCTGTACCGAGCCGGCGGCGCTGGATAACGTCACATCTACTTCATGGATATCCAGATCCGCTTCGCTGTAGCCGATGGCACAGAGCACCCGGCCCCAGTTGGCGTCTTCGCCAAAGATGGCGCACTTAAACAAGGTGGAGGTAATAACGCTTTTGGCAATGATCTTGGCGTTTTTGGTGTCCACCGCCCCGGTGACGGCGCATTCCATCAGCTTGGTGGCGCCCTCGCCGTCTGCCGCCAGCATTCGGGAAAGGTTCATCAGCACCACATACAGCCCGTCTACGAAGGTGCGGTATTCCGGGGAGGAAGCGTCTGTAATCTGGGGATTTTCCGCCAGGCCGCTGCACATCAAAGCGCAGGTGTCGTTGGTGGAGGTGTCGCCGTCCACGCTGACCATATTAAAGGTATCCGCCACCACTCCCTGGAGGGCCCGTTCCAGCAAAAGCTGGTCAATGGACACGTCGCTGGTCAGAAAGCAGAGCATCGTAGCCATGTTGGGGTGGATCATGCCGCTGCCCTTGGCCATGCCGGCGATGGTGCATTCTTTTCCCCCGATGGTAAAGCGCACCGCCGCCTCTTTGGTCACGGTATCGGTGGTCATAATGGCTTGGGCGGCGTCGTTCCCCCCCTGTTCGGAAAGGCTGTCCGCCAGTTCCTGGACGTGTTCCTGGATAGGCTGGATAGGCAGCACCTGGCCGATGACCCCGGTAGAGGCCACGATCACGTCTTCGGGAGCGATGTTCAAAGCCTTGCCTGCCAGCTCACACATCGTCCAGGCCTTTTCCTCTCCGTCGGCGTTGCAGGTATTGGCGTTGCCGCTGTTGCAGATCACCGCCTGGGCCACCCCGTTGAACAGATTTTCCTTGCAGATCTGAATAGGTGCGCCCTTTACTTTATTTTGGGTATACACGGCGGCGGCCTTGCAGGGGACCTTAGAGTAAATCATGGCCAGATCCTTTTTGTTCTGGTTTTTCCGAATCCCGCAGTGCAGCCCTCCGGCTGTAAAGCCTTTGGGGGCGCAGACCCCGCCGGGTACAAATTCATATCCGTCAAATGGGATTAAATTGATCATGCCGCATTCCTCTTTTTCTGAATTGGTGGCCGGGCTCCCCGTCAAGGGCTTTCCGAGCCTCTCAGTCTCTGGAGCACTTCTCAGCGTCCACAGCCAAAACAAACATCAGGGCAGCCAGCCCGTCCTGGGGCCGGATCACATCAATCACATAGGTGTCGGTGAGATGGAACAGTTCTTTGGAGATCGCCGCCACCGGTCTGCCGGTGCAGTCGGTGATTTGGTAGTTCCATTCCATGAGATTGCCCTGAACCTGCCAGCCGTTGCAGTCAATGTGGTACCTGGGCCGAAAAAACGAAAATTCTTTTTGAATGCAGCCCAGATACTGCCCGCCCAGGTAGATTTCAAACCTGGGAAGGAAGGTAAACACCCGCTCTTTCACCGTACCCACTTCCTGGCCGCAGGCGTCAAAAATCTTTAAGCAATGCCCCCAGGACAACTGTCCCTTCACGGTATACACCGTGTTTCCCTGCTGGTCGTAAATGTCGTAACTGTCAAACCAGGAAAACAGCCTTTGCTTGAATAAAAGTTTCATCTTTGGCCCTCCGGGTCCGGGTGTGCTTTTTGATGGGAATTTAGAAGGAGGGAGGGATCATGCCCAGCCCGGTATCCTCCGGCAGCCCGAACAGCAGGTTCATGTTCTGCACCGCCTGGCCCGCCGCCCCCTTCACCATATTGTCGATGGCGGAAACGATAATGGCACGGTTGGTCCGGCTGTCTACATGAAGGGAAATGTCGCAGTAGTTGGAATATTTTACATTCCGCAGGTTGGCCGCCTCTCCCAAAGGCAGCACCCGGACAAACTTTTCCTTTTGATAGAACTCCCGGTACAGCTCATGCAGCCCCTGGGCGGCGAGGGAGTCTTTCAGCCCCACATAGATGGTGGAGACAATCCCCCGGTTCACCGGCAGCAGGTGCGGCACAAAGGTGACCCGCAGCTCTTCCCCTGCCAGTTGGGACAAAGTCTGCTCAATTTCCGGGGTGTGCCGGTGAGCCGCCACCTTATAGGGGGAGAAGGCTTCGTTGCATTCCGGGTAATGGCTGGTCTGGCTCAAGCCCCGGCCGGAACCGGTGACCCCGGATTTGGAGTCGATGATAATGCTCCGGGGGTCCGCTTTGCCGCTTTTCAGCAGGGGAGCCAGCCCCAAGGCGATGCTGGTAGGGTAGCAGCCGGGATTGCCGATGATCTCTTTTCCCGGCACCCGATCCCGGTGCAGTTCCGGAATGCAGTACGCCGACTTTTGGTGCAGCTGGGGGTACCGGTAGGGCAGGCCGTACCACTGCTGGAAATCCTCTTCCTTATCCAGCCGGAAATCCGCCCCCAGGTCGATGACCTTTTTCCCCTTGGCCAGGGCCTTGGCCGCAAAGGCTTCGCAGACCCCGTGGGGAACTCCGGTGAAGATCACCTCGCTGGCGTCGATGACTTCGTCCTCGTTGACTAAGGTTTTTTCGATGATTTCATGGAAAGCAGGATACACCTGGTCAATGGTCTTTCCCTCAAAGCTCACCGAGCACAGCCCCGCCAGTTCTACGCCCGAATGATTTAACAGAATGCGGATCAGCTCCACCCCTGCATACCCGGTGGCTCCTACAATGCCCGCCTGAATGGGTTTCATTCCTATACTCCCTTTCTATCCTTTGCTTCACTCTCTCATCTTGGCCAAAGCCTCTTCCGCCCGGCGGATCTGTTCCTCCACCGCTTCCGGCGCAGGGCCTCCAAAGGCCTTCCGGCCCCGGACGCACTGTTCCAGATTGATGGCCTGGTAGACCTCCTCTTCAAACAGGGGGCTGGCCTGCCGGTATTCCTCTAAGGTGAGGGTTTCCAAGGTTTTGTCGTGGTCGATGCAGTAGGCCACCAGTTGTCCGGTAATCTTGTAGGCATCTCGGAAGGGCAGGCCCCGGCGCACCAGATAATCGGCGCAGTCCGTGGCGTTGATAAAGCCCTTGGCGGCGGCGTGACGCATGGCTTCCTTCTTCACCCGCATGGTTTGCAGCATAGGGGTGATGGTGTGCAGGCACAGCAGGGCGGTGCGGCAGCTGTCAAAGATGGCTTCCTTGTCCTCCTGCATATCCTTGTTGTAGGCCAAAGGCAGGCCCTTCATCATGGTCAGCAGGGTAGTCAAATCCCCGATGGCCCGTCCGGTTTTTCCCCGGATCAGCTCGGTGATGTCCGGGTTTTTCTTCTGGGGCATAATGGAACTGCCGGTGGAGTAGGCGTCGTCCAGCTCCACAAACTGGAACTCCCAGCTGCACCACAGAATAATCTCCTCACTGAGCCGGGAGAGATGCACCATCAAAATGGCGATGTCGCCGGCCAGCTCCATGCAGAAGTCCCGGTCGGACACCCCGTCCAGGGAATTTTCCGTGGGGGCGGTAAAGCCCAGCAGCTGGCTGGTGCGGAACCGGTCGATGGGGTAGGTGGTGGAGGCCAGCGCCCCGCTGCCCAGGGGGCAGTAGTTCATTCGGTCAAAGCAGTCCTGCATCCGGCCCAAATCCCGCAGCAGCATCTGGACGTAAGCCATCAGATGATGGGCAAAGGTAATGGGCTGGGCCCGCTGA
>CAZWNI010000017.1:0-16962 GCA_964635385.1 uncultured Oscillospiraceae bacterium | reverse complement strand
GAGCAGCTGATTTGTAATCAGCAGGTCGGGGGTTCGAGTCCGTCCACCAGCTCCATTTTTATTATTTATGGGAGTGTTCCCGAGTGGCCAAAGGGGGCAGACTGTAAATCTGTTGTCTACGACTTCGGTGGTTCGAATCCACCCGCTCCCACCAATCAGGGCGGACATTTTAATGTCCGCCCTGGTTTTTTCTATTTCACTCACGAAGGAGCGCAGACTTTTTAGCGCCCAAAAACCAAAGCGATTTTCCACAGACGCCTTTTCCTCTAAACAGAAAAGGCTTTGCACAAGAGGAAGCGGGACTTCCGCCTGATTTTCAGGCAGGAGGCCCTGCTTTTTTGCGTTCTGCGGCGTCATTTTCATTGAATATAAGATTGAGATTTTTATTTCTATTTAAGCTACAGCATTTATGCTATAATAAAAGCGTAGAAGCGGACTGTTTTCCCTTCAAAATGAAAAAAGGTGCAAAGAGGAGTGTGCGGCATGAGACTTTTACTGGCGGAAGATGAACAAGCGTTGTCAAAGGCGCTTACAGCAATATTGGAAAGAAATAATTATTCTGTTGACACAGCCTATGATGGTCAACAAGCGTTGGAGTATTTGGAGACAGATAATTACGATGGGGTTATTCTTGACATTATGATGCCAAAAGTAGACGGAATTACGGTGTTGAAGGAGATTCGGAAAAAAGGAAACCTGATTCCGGTACTGCTTTTGACGGCAAAATCCGAGGTAGATGATAAGGTTATCGGACTAGATGCCGGCGCAAACGATTATCTTACCAAGCCTTTCAATTCCAGGGAACTGCTGGCTCGTATTCGAGCCATGACACGGACGCAGACGGTTCAGGCAAATTCTCAATTAAAAATCGGAAATGTCACTTTGGACCGTGCAACTTATGAACTTTCCACGGCGTCGGGCAGTTACCGACTGGCAAACAAAGAATTTCAGATGATGGAAATGCTGATGAGCAATCCCAAAAATTTGATTTCTTCTGAGCGGTTCATGGAAAAAATATGGGGATATGACAGTGAAGCGGAGATCAATGTGGTGTGGGTGTATATTTCCTATCTGCGCAAAAAGCTGGCGGCCTTGCATGCGAATATCCAAATCAAGGCCATGCGAAATGCCGGATACACGCTGGAGGAAAAGGTATGATACGCAAACTGCGCATAAAGCTGGTGCTCGCTTCCATGCTGTCTTTGCTGTTGGTGCTGACGATTATTTTCAGCGCCGTGGGTATCTTGAATTACAGAAAGATTATAACCGACGCCGACAGCATTTTGACCATTTTGGAAAAAAACGACGGAAGCTTTCCCACGGACGAACATCTCGATGATTATTTTTCCCTGACAGACGGCCAAAAAGGAGATCGCCTTTCTTCCCCCGAACTCCCCTATGAAACCAGATATTTCTCGGTGTTTCTTACCGAAAGCGGTGAAATTGTGTCTGTGAACACAGGGAAGATTGCGGCGGTGGACACGGAAACGGCCATTGAATACGCTCAGTCGATTTTTGACGACGGGGATTCCCACGGGTTTGTAGAAGATTATCGGTACACCATTTACACATTGGAAAACGAAATTCATATTATTTTTCTGGATTATGGGCGTGAAATGAGTTCCTTTCGGACCTTTTTATTCACATGTACCGGCGTTGGTTTGATGGGATTCCTGGCTGTGCTGTTGTTGATGATTGTTCTTTCCGGTCGGATTGTGAATCCTTTTTCGGAAAACTATGAAAAGCAAAAGCAATTTATTACCGATGCCGGCCATGAACTGAAAACGCCGCTGACCATTATTGATGCCGATGCAGAAGTGCTGGAAATGGACATCGGAGAAAACGAGTGGCTTCACGATATAAAAGGCCAAACCAAGCGACTGGCTCAGCTAACAAACAACCTGATTTTTCTATCGCGCATGGAAGAACAGCCGCAGATGGAAAAAATTGAATTTCCCCTTTCCGACCTGATAGAGGAAGCTGTGGAAACCTTTCAATCGCTGGCAAAAACCCATAACAAAATGCTTTCAGGGCAGATTGAACCCATGCTTTCGATGACCGGTGATGAAAAAGCCATACAGCAGTTGATTACGATTCTGCTGGACAACGCTGTGAAATATTCTAATAGCGGCGGAAAAATTGAAGTTTCCCTGAAAAAGCAGAAAAACACAATCAATTTGAGTGTGTTTAACACTGTGGAATCTATTTCCAAAGAAAATTTGACGCACTTATTCGACCGCTTTTACAGAGCAGATAAATCCCGAAATTCCAAGACGGGCGGCTATGGGCTTGGGCTCTCCATTGCGTCAGCAGTTGTCAGCGCTCATAAAGGAAAAATCACAGCAAGCACACTGGACGAGAAATCCCTGTTGATTGTGGCCAGCTTTCCTGCTTGATGAAAAAAATCAGATGGACAGGTTCGGACTTTTCGTATAGTTGCTTTTTTGCGGATTCTCAGACCGTAACAGGACAGCCATCGGTTGTACAAAACCGCAGCAATCTTCTTCTTTTGCACAGAGGTCGCATTGCTGCGATTCCAATGTGTGTGGGCAAAAACGGAAACCGGCGATGGATACAACTATGCAGGCGTTGCAACGATGCGGATCAATCAGCAAAAAGACAGGAATATATTCTCTTCGCCACGAATACAATCAATAACATAAACCTACAAGAATACCTTTCCGTTTCTGTGATTTTTCTTCCGTAGAGAAACACTGCGCCGCCGGTTGTACAAGCCTCTAAAAAACATGGCGTCTCTCTGCCGCTTGCAAAGCCTCCCCTGTTTTAAGACCGTGAAACAGCCGGGTTTTTGTGGGGTGAAGAGGATTTTTTCAATCATTCTTTAACCTTATATGATATAATTCTATTTACCGGAGGTGTTAAAATGAGGCTTTTGCTTATAGAAGATGAAAAAAGAATGGCGCAGGCTTTGCGTGAGATTCTGCGCCAGGAAAAATATGATGTGGATCACTTTTCAGATGGGATTGATGGGCTTGCCGCTTTAGAGACAGGCACTTATGATATAGCCATTCTGGACGTTATGCTCCCCGGCAAAAACGGCTTTGACATTGCGCTTGAAGCAAGGAAACACAACATCAAAACGCCGATCCTCATGTTGACGGCAAAAGGTGAGTTGGAGGACAAGGTCACGGGACTGGATTGCGGGGCAGATGACTATCTCACCAAACCTTTTATGACAAAAGAACTGCTGGCCCGTCTCCGGGCCCTTTGCCGCAGAAACATCAACACTCCAGACGGTTCCCTCTCTTTTGGGGATATTACATTAGACAAAGAAACATCGACGCTTCGATGTCAAGAATACAGCGTGCGGCTGAGCGAAAAAGAACTGCGCATCTTAGAATATCTGATTGCAAACCAGGGACAGATTTTGACCCGTGAACAGCTTACCGTGAAAATATGGGGATTCGACAACAACGCCGAATATAATAATGTGGAAGTGTATATGTCCTTTGCCCGGAAAAAGCTCCACTTTATCCATGCGAAGACAGAAATCAAAGCGGTTCGTGGCATCGGCTATGAATTGAGGTATGAGAATGTTTAAAAAATCCAGATGGAAAATCGTACTTTCTATCCTGCTCACGCTCATACTGCTGTTAGCCGGTACCTTCTGCGTAATTTATTTTGCCAGTTATACCGATATGACAAATGATAACTGGCGTCTTTTGGAGCAGTATGTGGAGGAATATTCCCTTTCGGATAACGGAGACACCAATCTGCCGGTTCGGGAACCAATGAGCGGCTCACCATCTCAGCCGCCCAGATTGGAGCTGTCTACATTTTATTCTGTCGCCGTATCGAAGGACGGACAAGTTCTGAAAGTGGACACCGCCGACATGGAAAGCCTCAGTCAAGACACCTTGGCCGAGCTTGCTTTGGAACTCATCGACAGCAAAAAGTCAAGCGGAATCGAGCAAAGTCTCATTTACTGTGTGGCCGATAAGGGCGACTATCTGCTGGTCGCTTTTCTGGACAATACCGTGTTGATGGAAAACGCAGGAACGCTTCTTAACTACACGCTTATTTTCGGAGCCGTTGCGCTGGTTTTGTTCTTTTTTCTTGCGCTCTTTCTGGCCAATCGAATTGTTGCGCCATTGGAAGAAAGCTATAAACAACAGAAACGGTTTGTGTCGGACGCCGGGCATGAATTGAAAACTCCGGTTGCAGTCGTAAACGCAAACATTGAACTCCTTTCCCGTGAAATTGGAGAAAACCAATGGCTGTCTAATATCCAATACGAAAACGAGAGAATGTCGGCGCTAATCTCCCAGCTTTTAGATCTGGCAAGAACCGAAAGCGTTGTGCCTCCCATGGAGGTTGTGGATTTGAGCCGCCTGGTTTACGGGGAAATCCTCCCCTTTGAAGCAATCGCTTATGAAAGCGGCTTGCAGTTGGAAACCGACATTGCCGAAGCGGTTCAAGTGTATGGAAACAGTATCCAGCTTAAACAGTTGATTTCCATTTTGCTTGACAATGCATTTCGGCACAGTTCCAACGGCAACAGAATTGCGCTTCAGTTAAAGAAGGAAAAGCACCATGTGCATATCGCCGTAACCAACGACGGAGAAGCCATTCCGGCCGAACAAAGAAAATATTTATTTGAAAGATTCTACCGTTTGGACGCCGCCCGCTCCGACGAGAACCAGCACTACGGATTAGGGCTGGCCATAGCAAAAGCCATTGTGACAATCCACAAAGGAACAATCCAGGTGCAGTGCGCCGATGGGAAGGTAACGTTTCTTGTTATTCTCCCTTCTGCCAATATCAAACATAAAGAAAAAGGACTTCAATCAAAGTTCAATCTTCCTCCCATACAATAAGATCAACAAAGTACAGGAGGTGCCTTTATGGCTTTTCAAACCGTCTTCAAACGATATGAGCTGAAATATCTGCTGACAGATGACCAGAAGGAAAAGATTGTCCAGGCAATGGCGCCGCATATGGCCTTGGATCAATACGGCAGAACAACCATTCGCAACATCTACTTTGACACCGATAATTACCGGCTGATCCGCCGTTCTATCGAATCTCCTGCCTACAAGGAAAAACTCCGTATTCGCAGTTATTGCCAGGCAGATGCGCAAACAAACGTATTTGTGGAACTCAAGAAAAAATACAATAAAGTGGTCTATAAACGCCGGCTTGCACTGCCTGAAAAAGAAGCGATGGATTGGATTCTGGGGGAACGGCACTGCCACGAGAACAGCCAAATTGCCGGGGAGATTGATTATTTTCTTCAGTACTATGGCGTGCTTCTTCCCGCCGTGTTCCTCTCTTACGAAAGAGAAGCCTTCTATGATAAAAACCAAACGGGATTTCGAGTGACCTTTGATGACACTATCCTTTGCCGTTCCAACGACCTTTCCCTGAAATCCGAGGTCTACGGGACGCCGCTCCTTCCCAAAGGGAAGACATTGATGGAGATTAAGTGCCTGGGCTCCATTCCCATGTGGATGACGCAGGTTCTTTCAAAGGAACAGATTTATAAAACATCGTTTTCAAAATACGGGACGGCCTATAAGACCATGATTTTCCCGCATATGCAAAAGGGGGCGTAAGTCTATGTTGGATAATATTTTTAAAGGATTGTTTGATTCGGATCTTGTCGCAGAAATGAGTGTGACCGATTTTCTGCTGTGCCTGGGCTGTGCACTTGTGCTGGGCCTTATGATGGCGTTTGTGTATATGTACCGGAACCGGTATACCAAAAGCTTTGTGGTAACGCTGACGCTGCTTCCCGCCGTAGTCTGTATTGTAATCATGATGGTCAACGGAAATGTGGGAACCGGTGTGGCGGTAGCGGGCGCTTTCAGCCTGGTTCGTTTTCGCTCTGTCCCGGGAAGTGCAAAGGAAATCTGTACGCTTTTCCTGGCCATGGGAGCCGGCCTGATTGTAGGCATGGGCTATCTTGGCTTTGCCGTACTCTTTACACTGATTCTGTGCGCCGTATATCTCCTCTACAACCGATTGGATTTCGGAACGAAAAAGAACAATGCGGCGTACAAAACACTTACCATAACCATTCCGGAAGATTTGGACTACACCGGCGTGTTTGACGACATCTTTCAGGAATACACGGTTTTCCATGACCTGATTCGCGTCAAGACCACCAACATGGGCAGCATGTTCCGCCTCACATATCATGTAACGCTGCGGGACAGCGCCCGGGAGAAAGAGATGATCGACCAGCTCCGGTGCAGAAACGGGAACCTGGAAATCGCCGTCTCCACACAGGAAAATGGTATGGTTGAGCTTTAAGGAGAGACTATATGAAAAAGTTACTGCCCATTTTGTTAAGCTTCGTCATGATACTGTCGGCGTTATGCGGCTGTTCAAGCAGTACCGAATCTTCCTCCAGTGATACGGAAACTACAACCGTTTCCTACACCGACGAGGATATGTTCACAAACCGGGACTACCGAACCAGTTACGAGGAAAGCAGCAGCGTCCAGATCCAATTAAACGGTGATTCCGCTTCCGCCAGCTCCAGCACCGTTCAGATTACCGGGTCCACAATTACCATCACAGAGGAAGCCACCTATATCCTCTCCGGTACGCTGACAGATGGAATGGTGATTATAGACGCCTCGGACTCTGCAAAAATTCAGCTTGTGCTGGACGGCGCAAATATCAACAGCGAAACTTCCGCCGCTTTGTATATCCTGGAAGCCGATAAGGTGTTTATCACGCTGGCGGAGGGAAGCGAGAATTCCCTGTCCAACGGCGGGACCTTTACCGCAATCGACGAAAACAATATTGACGGCGCAGTTTTCTCCAAACAGGATTTGACGCTGAACGGCTCCGGCTCCCTGACGGTTACGTCTCCGGCGGGGCATGGGATTGTGGGTAAAGATGACCTTGTCATTACCAGCGGCACCTACACCATCTCGTCTGCCTCCCATGGATTGCAGGCAAACGACAGTATCCGCATCACCGGGGACACCTCCATTACCATTGACGCCGGCAAAGACGGCATTCATGCGGAAAACGACGACGATGACTCTTTGGGATTTGTCTATATCTCAAACGGTGTTATAGACATTGAAGCGGAAGGCGACGGAATCAGCGCCGGCGCTTATATGCAGATTGTAGACGGGACATTCCAGATTTTAGCCGGCGGCGGATACGAAAACGGTTCCAGCACTTCCTCGGATTCCTGGGGCGGATTTATGGGCGGCGGACGGCAGTCCATGGGTGCTGGCTCCTCGGAAACGGAATCCGATGACAGCAGTACCAGCATGAAGGGACTCAAAGCGTCAGGATATATGCTCATCGACGCAGGGAGCTTTTGGATTGACTCCGCAGACGACGCTGTCCACTCAAACACTTCTATTACCATAAACGGCGGAAATTTCGACATTGCAACAGGCGATGACGGATTCCACGCCGATGAAACCCTGACCGTGGTTGACGGCGCCATCAACATCTCCACAAGCTATGAGGGGCTGGAGGCTCTGCATTTGGACATTCAGGGCGGCGAGATCACACTTGTGGCGACCGACGACGGACTGAATGCGGCAGGAGGCGCCGATTCCAGCGGAACAACCGGCGGCCGGGACGGCATGTTTGGCGGTGGCTGGAACAGCACTTCCAGCTCCAATGGGACTATCGTGATCTCCGGAGGAACCCTGTATATCAACGCCTCCGGCGACGGCCTGGATGCCAATGGCACCATAGAAATTTCCGGCGGCTATATCACGGTTGTCGGTCCCACCCAGGGTGACACTTCGACTCTGGACTATGACGTCAGCGCCGTTATTACAGGCGGCACCTTTATTGGAACAGGCGCATCTGGCATGGCACAGACATTCAGCGATTCAGAGCAGGGCGTGCTTGCGGTCAGCGTAGGAACCCAAACAGCCGGAACAACCATTACGATTGCCGATGAAGATGGCAATACAATTTTGGAAGTTTCACCGGAGCTGTCCTTTAATGTCATCATTTTCAGCAGTCCGGACCTTGTATCCGGCGAGACCTACACCGTGACAGCCGGAACTGTTTCTGGTGAATCCACAGCCAAGTAAATAGAGTTGGAGGGCACTGTTGCAGTTGAAAGAACAACCCCAGAAGCCCAAGGAGTGATGGGTCAGCCGGTTTTCCCTTTTCAGCCTAAGACGGAGGAAAATGGCGCTGGCTGCCCGGAGTTCCTGTCCAAATCTATAATATTAGGAGTGTTTTGATGAAACGAGTTATTCCTTTTCTCACCTCTATGGCGCTTCTGTTGTCGATGACGGCCTGTTCCAACAGCAAATCGTCAACAGCAGAACCGGGGGAAACGTATACGGGAACTGTAATAGAACTCTCCCTGGAGCATCTTGTCCTCTCCACAGAAGATGGAAACATTACGATTCCCTATTCGGAGGATACAGAATTTGTTAATTTCAGCAGCATGGGCGGAATGGCTGGTGCAGGTCAACCGGGGGGCGGCTTTGACGTAGGCTCCTCGTCCGATATAGACGATCTGAGTGAAGGCTCTTCGGAACCGGACAGCAGCATGGCGGATTCCGATCTGGAAACTCCTCCAGAGATGCCAGATGGCGAGAGTGCTGAAGGCAGCGAGAGAGGTTCGCTCCCCGAAGGAATGGAAGGCGGCTCACTCCCCGAAGAAATCGGGGACGGCTCACTCCCGGAAGGAGCGGAAGAACCATCGGATAATCAAGCTGCAGACGGCGGTATGCAGGATTTGCAGCAGCAGAGTTCTTCTTACGAAGACGTCTCCCTCAATGATGAAGTAACCGTTGTTGTGGGAGATGACGGCATAGCAGAGACAGTTACCCTGAATTCCTCAGAAAGCATGGGCGGTGAAATGGGTGGTTCCTCTTCCGCCGTTGAAGATTACGACGCCGCAAACGAATATACTTCCGACACAGAAGTGACCGGAGAAGAATTGTCTTCCACCGGCACAGATGAAAATGCAGTGCTGGTCCGTACAGAGGGAATTACCGTCTCTCTGGAGGGTGTGACCATTTCACGCATATCCAGCAACAGCACCGGCGGCGATAATTCCAGCTTTTACGGTGTGGGCGCCTCTGCCTTGGTAACAGATGGAATCCTGTCCATTTCAAACAGCACAATCATCAGCAACGCCTCTGGCGGGGCAGGGGTTTTTGCATACGGCGACGGTACGGCCTATGTGTCTAATACGACAATCACAACCGAACAGGACACCTCTGGCGGCATTCATGTGGCCGGCGGCGGCACTCTGTACGCATGGAATTTGACGGTGGAAACCCAGGGAGAATCTTCCGCCGCAATTCGTTCCGACCGAGGAAGCGGTACAATGGTTGTGGACGGAGGAAGTTACACCACCAACGGCGTAAATTCTCCGGCAGTCTACAGCACTGCGGACATCACCATAAACGGCGCTGACCTGACGGCCAATGGGTCCGAGGCAATCTGTATTGAAGGGTTAAACACAATCCGTCTGTTCGACTGCAATCTTTCCGGAAACATGAGTGATTTGGATCAGAATGACTGCACATGGAACGTTATCCTCTATCAAAGCTTGTCGGGAGATTCCGAAGTTGGCAACAGCACCTTTGAAATGGTGGGCGGCTCTTTGACTGCGAAAAACGGCGGTATGTTCTATACCACCAATACAGAATCCACCTTTATTCTTTCCGGCGTGGAGATCACCAACGCAGAGGACAGTGAATTCCTTTTGAAGTGTACAGGAAACAGCAATGATCGGGGCTGGGGCACCGCCGGCGACAACGGCGCAGACTGCAACTTTACGGCCATCGACCAGGTTTTGGCTGGAAATGTAATATGGGATTCCATCAGTCAGTTGGACTTTTACCTGACACAGGGCAGTTCCCTGACTGGGGCTGTGATTCAAGATGAGACCAACGCCGGAAGCGGCGGAGACGGATATGCCAGCTTGTATATTGATGAAAGCAGCACATGGATCGTAACTGGAGACAGCACATTGACTTCTCTGTCCTGTGCTGGGACGGTGGTAGACGAGGAAGGCAACACGGTATCCATCGTGGGAACGGACGGCACCGTATATGTAAGCGGAAACAGTCTCTACACGATTACCGTAGAGAGCTATACAGAAACCGTTGATTTGACCGGCGCATCTACTCTGGACAGCTGGGCTGATTTTCAGGTAGATCCCATTTAAGCTGCCGCAAATACTGTAAAAAGGCACGAATGGCAAATCCATTCGCACCTTAGGGTGGCAAAACACAAATTGTTCTATTTTAACGACAGAGGCTGTTGCCGGAGTGAGTTTCCGGCAACAGCCATTTTTGCGCCCTGTTTCTTATTCCTGAACTTTCGCTTTTTCCTGAATTTCAATCTGCCGGGCAATGAAGGGAGCCACCTGATCCCGTTGAATGTCCAGCACCAAAGCAAATTCGTCGTGAATTATCTGCTCCGCCTGGCGCAGCGCAGTTTCATCTGCCGCATGGAACTTTCGTCCGGCCGCTTCAATTTCCTGTTTCTTTTCGTACAAAGTTTTAATCATTCCCACCAGCTTTTGCCGGTCCCCGGCGGACAGAATTTCCTTCCAGGCATCATTGCGCTGCCGGTCATCTGCAATCCACCGAGTCTCCTGCTTGGGGATCTGCTGAATCAACTGATGAATTTCCTCCGGGCTGAGAATCTGCCGCATCTTCCCCATCAATTTGGGGTTATCCGCCGGAACGTGAATCAGGGAGCTGGTGTCATAAATGGGCTGGAGAAGATAGTAAGTGCGCCGTGTACCGTGAAACACCTCTTCCTTTTGCTGGCATACCCGGCACACCTGATTGCCGTACAGCAACATTGAACCCGTTTGAATCATCAAAAACCGCTCCTTTCTGAAAAAACGCACCGCTTCCTGCAACAGGCATCTGTCGCAAAGGATAGGCGGCACGTTGTCATAATTATAGTATATCAAAAATTGACAACTTTTTCAAAGGGCATTTTTCACAAATCCACAGGCAGAATTTTGTGAAAAATCCAAGTACAGCAATGCTTTGTTCAGGTCGTCTACTGCGCCGGAACAGGTTCCACCCCGGCGTCACCATGCTCAAGCAGGCAGATTCCTCCGTTTACCGGCAACCTTTTTCTTCTTGTTGTAAATTCTTAATTCTATATTACAAATAGTATTGTTCTTCATCTTCCTGCTGCGCCTGCTGCTGCACCAACTCCAAAAACAGTTGAGCGGCGGGATTGGTAATTTCCTTTTGATAGGCCATGACATAGCTTAACCCGGTTTCCACTCCCCCAATGGGGATCAAGGAAAATTCCTCTGAAGAATACATCTGCGCCAACTGAGCCGGAAGAATGGTCATGCCCAATCCAGCCCGCACCCCCATAAGCAGGGTCTTGACGGTATCATAGCAGTTCATCACTGGCGGGGAAAGATGCAGGGAACGGAACAAATCCATAATCTCCATATAGAGAATGGGGCTTTCCCCTTCCGACAGAAGGATAAACTTTTCCTCCGCCAATTTGCGCAGATCCGCCTCCCCTTCCGGCAGTTCCTTTGATTTTTGAGCCACCAGGCAAAGGTGATCCTGATGGGTGAGTATGGAGCTGATTTCCTCCCGCTCTGGCAGCATGTCCCGGAGCATAAAGTGAAAATCGTAGGACGTGTCGCTGAGAAGCTGGTTGTCCCGTCCTCCCAATTCGGTAATATCCACCATAATGCCGGGGTAGGCGGATACAAACAACTCCAAACACTGCTGGGCAAACCACCCGGACACCGCATCAATGGTAATCGCAATCCACCCTCGGCTTCCCTGCTGCATCTGGTGGATCTGCATCTCCGCCTTGCGAATGGCTTCCACCGCTTCCTTGGCATAGGAGAGAAACGCATTCCCCTCCCGGGTAAGCTGAACGTCCCGGCGGGAACGGAGAAACAACTTTACATTCAGTTCCTTTTCCAGTTCCCCGATGTACCGGCTGACCGTGGACTGGGAGAGAAAATTCTGTCGGGCTGCCTCGGAAAAGTTTAAGGTTCGGGCTACTGCTAAAAAGCAGTTGAGCTGATTCAGATCCAATGATGATCCCTCCAATTTAGAATCAAGTTATGCAGTTTTCAGATAAAACAAAACAATCCAGGCAAAAAAACGCATTAGCCCTTGGATTGACATTCCATCACTGCCTTTGTATAATTCAATTATAGCATAACGATATGCATTTTTCAAATATATTTGCCGGTATTTTTCCGGCTTCCCTTTGTTTTCAAAATTAGCATACAAAACACACGAGCTTTGACAACAAATCGATCTGTAAACGGAGGATACAGCATGAAAGAATCCATTGTAATCACCGGCATGGGGGCAGTGACCCCCTTAGGGTTGGGCGTTCGGGCCTTTTGGAAAGGCCTGGTAGAAGGAAAATCCGGCATCGACACCATTCATTCCTTTGACTCCAGTGACTTGGCGGTACAGATTGCAGGAGAGGTCAAGGACTTCAATCCGGGAGATCATATGCCCATCGACCTGGTGCGGAAAACCGACCCCTTCATGCAGTTTGCCTACATCGCCGCCGAAGAAGCCTTTCTGGACAGCAAGCTGACCGTGGAACCGGAAAACACCGGCATTACCATGGGCACCGCCATGAGCGGCATCGCCACCATTGCCTATACCCAGGAAGCCCTGACCGGCGCCTCCCACAAAAAAGTAGGCCCCCGTTTCATTCCCAAAATTCTGGGGAACATTGCCGCCGCTCACATCGCCATCGCTCACAACATTCAAGGCCCCAGCCTCACGGTAAGCACCGCCTGTGCTTCCGGGGGGGACGCCGTGTCCGCTGCCGCAGACTGCATTCGCCTGGGCCGGGCAGAAGTGATGCTGGCTGTGGGAGCAGAGTCGGTTCTCTGCCCCCTGGTGGTGTACAGTCTGGCCAACGCCAAAGCCCTTTCCCGAAACAACGAGGACCCCGCCCACGCCAGCCGCCCTTTTGACGCTATGCGGGACGGATTTGTCATTGGGGAAGGGGGCGGCGCTTTAGTGCTGGAAACAGAGTCCCACGCCTTGAGACGAGGCGCCACCATCTATGCCCGGCTGATGGGCTGCGGCAACGGCTGTGACGCCTACCACATCACCGCCCCTCAGCCGGAGGGCGCCGGCGCCGCCCGGTGCATGGAACTGGCTCTGAAAGATGCCGGGCTGCAACCGGAACAGATCGGTTACATCAACGCCCACGGCACCGCCACGCCCAAAGGAGATGCGGCGGAAACCCTGGCCATTAAGCGGGTTTTCGGGGAACACATTCCTTTGGTCAGCTCCACCAAGGGAGCCACCGGTCACATGATGGGAGCTGGGGGCATCACTGAACTCATCGCCTGTATCCAGGCCATCCGCACCGGCCTGCTCCCTCCCACCATCAATCTGAAACATCTCGACCCGAACTGCGATTTGGACTACATTCCCCAGCAAAGCCGAGAAAAAAAGGTGGATTACGCCATGTCCAACGCATTCGGCTTCGGCGGGCAAAATTCCAGCGTCATTGTAGGGCGCTACACCCCCTGAAAGAAGGTTTTTCCATGAAGATCACTCCCTATCACCGCCGTGCCAACTACTATGAAACCGACCAAATGCGCATCATACACCACACCAATTATATCCGCTATTTCGAAGAAGCCAGAATCGACTTTATGCGGCAGATTGGCTGCGACTGCCGGAAACTGGAAGAACTGGGGGTCATTATCCCGGTTGTGGACGTCTATGCCCGGTACCACAAATCCCTGCGCTTTGACGAGGATTTTTTGGTGGACATTCAACTGGAAAAATTCAATGGGGTGCGAATGGAATTTTCCTACCAAATCCGTTTCCCCCAAACCGGGGAATTGGCTGTCACCGGACACACCTCCCACTGCTTTGTCGATGAACGTCAAAAGCCCTTTTCGGTAAAGCGCCGTTTTCCGGAAATTTACCGTCGAATGATGTGTGTATGTTCTTCCCGCCCTGCTACGGCGTAACAACGCAAAATAAGGCTGCCATCTGCAGTCTTATTTCTTTACTGCATTTTTCAAAATTTATCCACTTTTGTTTTGTTATCACATTTAATATTGTTTATTTGAAAGGAAACGATTTTATGATGCTGTACTCCCGCTTTTGCCAGGAAACCTTGGATCAAACCGGAATCCCCACCCAATTTTCTCTAAAGTACCCGAAAAATTTTAACTTCGGCTACGATGTGGTGGACGTGCTGGGACGGGAAAACCCCGACGGCCTTGCTGTTATGTGGTGCAACACCGCCGGGGAGGAAAAGCGCCTCACCTACCGGGAAATTATGGAGTTGAGCAACCGGGCGGCCAATGCGTTTGCCGCCCAGGGTATCCGCAAAGGGGACCGGGTGCTGGTCATTCTGAAGCGCAACTGGGAATACTGGTATGTAGCTCCCGCTCTCCACAAATTAGGGGCGGTGATGATCCCTGCTACCCACCTGCTGACGGTAGAGGATCTGGTGTACCGCATCGGTAAAGCGGAAATCACTGCTGCCGTGGTGACACCGGAAGGGGATACCGTCCGTGATCTGCTGCTGGCCCAGCAGCACTGCCCTGAACTGCACACTATTTTTGTGCCCAGAAAATCCATCGAAGGGTGCATTCAACTGGAAAAAGCCATGGAAACCGCATCTCCGGTGCTGGAACGGGTAGAGACCCGGAGCACCGATCCCTTGATGATTTATTTTACTTCCGGCACCACCGGTTATCCCAAAGCAGTGATCCACAATCACACCTACCCCCTCTCCCACATCATCACCGCCCGGTACTGGCACGGCGTGGTAGAAGGCGGGCTGCACCTGACGGTGGCAGAAACCGGCTGGGCCAAAGCCAGTTGGGGCAAACTCTACGGACAATGGCTCTGCGGCAGCGGGGTACTGGTGTATGACTTCGACACATTCTCTCCCGGCAAACTGCTGCGAGTCATGGAAAAGTATCGTGTCACTACCTTCTGCGCTCCCCCCACTGTCTACCGCTACTTTGTGAAGCGGGGCATGAACCGCTATGACCTTTCCGCCTTGCAGCACCTTTCCACCGCCGGAGAAAGCCTCAGCGCCCCAATCTTCCGCCGGGTGGAAGAACAGACAGGACTGCACTTGATGGAAGGGTTCGGACAAACAGAAACCGCTCTGATTTTGGCCAATTTCCAGGGCAGAAAATCCAAGCCCGGTTCCATGGGAAAACCTTCCCCTATGTACCAGGTGCGGCTACTCAAAGAGGACGGCAGCTTTGCCGGAGTCAATGAACCGGGCGAAGTGGTGGTAATTCCCCCGGAAGGCGGAATGAAGTACGGCATTTTCACCGGATACTGCCAGGACGATGCCCTCTATGAATCCATTTGGCATGGTGGCGTATACCACACAGGAGACACCGCCAGAATGGATGAAGAAGGGTACTACTGGTACATCGGTCGGGTGGACGATCTGATCAAAACCAAAGGGTTCCGGGTGGGTCCTTTTGAGGTGGAAAATGTACTGATGGAGCACCCGGCGGTGCTGGAATGCGCCGTCATCGGTGTGCCGGACGAAGACCGTGGCCAGGCTGTCAAAGCAGTGGTCTCCCTGGCAGGGGGATACGAACCCTCTCCGGAATTGGCCAAAGAAATCCGGGAATTCTGCAACCACCGGTTGGCCTCCTTTAAGTGGATTCAAATCCTGGAATTTAACAGCGAAATGCCCAAAACCATCAGCGGCAAGATTCGCCGCACGCAGCTGCGTCAGCAATAACCGAATCTGCCTTTTGGCGAATTTGACAACCCCTTCTTGGCAACTTATCATAAAACCAGATTTTGAAACAGGAAAAAGCGCCATGCGCATTGTAAAAGATTTTACCGGCCTTATCGGAATCACCCCCCTGCTGGATCTGACCGGATACCAGCGCACTTCCCTGCCGGCTATCCTGCTGGGCAAGCTGAAACGGTGCAATCCGGCCGGCAACGTCAAAGAACGGGCTACTCTGGCCATGTTAAACGATGCAGAAGAAAAGGAATTGCTGAAACCGGGAACTGTCATCATTGAGCCACCAGCGGCAACACCGGCATCGGGCTGGCGGCGTTGACGGCGGCTCGGAGGTATCGGCTGATTTTCACTATGCCGCCGCCGTTTGGGCCGCCACTCAGCTTGCCAACCGTCCAGAAAACCACGGGAAGATGATTGTCTCCCTGTTGCCGGACAGCGGCGAACGATACCGTTCTACACCGATGTTTTGTGAATAAGCAAAAGGCCCCGAAGGAATTGGATTCCCTCAGGGGCCTTTGTTCATCTGTTTTGTTTTCCTTATCCTCTTGGAAAGAGGAACCCACGAAACCGTGCGTACCACCGCAGCCGTTTCCAGCGGAAGGGCGCCAACCTGGCCTGCACCGCCTCCGTGTCCAGGAGTACCATTCCCAGGGAAAAGGCCAAAGGCAGAATGGCAAACAGCGCCGCATCCATGCCAAACGCCAGCCAAAGCAAAAATCCGGCCGCCGCCCCCAGGTGAAAGCTCAGCAAAGTGCAGCCGAAAATCTTGGCTTTCGCTTTTTGCTGCTGGTTGTGGTACACCAGCACTTCGGTGACGGCGGACACAAACTGCCGGAAATTATTGGTGGAAAAAATGCTGGAACAGGCAAACCCCCGGACGCCGGAATAGCAGTTCCACTGAAACGTAGTGGCAAAAAACAAAGGATACAGACCCAAAACCGAGTCGGTTCCTTCCGGAAGCAGGCCGAGAACAATCACTGCCGCAACATCTACCCCAATGCTCACTAACCGCATTGGGACAGGGTGCTTTTTGTTCAGGCAAACCGTTATAGCGATGGCTGACGCAAACAACAGCGCCCCGCCGATCCGCAGCAGCGCCTGAAGCCAATCCCCTCCCAGCAAGCTGGTAAAAATATAAATCAGGTTGGCGGTTTGGGCAGAGCCAAAGAAGGCGGAAAAGCACAAAATGGAGTATGCTCCCAAGAGCCCTCCCACCAGGGACATCCCATAATGAATGATCCCTTCATACCGATTGCTTGC
>CAZWNI010000016.1:0-17229 GCA_964635385.1 uncultured Oscillospiraceae bacterium | reverse complement strand
TGCCGTCCAAAACCCATGGACGGCAAAACAAACCTGACCGGCTGATCTCACATTCCTTTTCCAAACTCGCTGAGCTGCAAATCCTTATTGTGATCCAGCGCCCAGTCAATGCCCCAGGAGCTGGTAAACAGCAGCAGGGGACGTCCCCGCAAGTCCTGCACCCGGCGGGTGTCGCTGGTCAGATCCAGAGCTTTCACATCAATCTCCTGATTTTCGATCCAGCGCAGGTACTGATAAGGCAGACCTTCCCGGCGAACCTCCACTCCGTATTCGTTTTTCAAACGGTATTCCAGCACCTCAAATTGCAGTACGCCAACCACGCCTACAATCACCTCTTCCATACCGGAATCCGGTTCCTGGAAGATCTGGATCGCGCCCTCCTGGGCAATCTGGTTGATTCCCTTGACAAATTGCTTGCGTTTTAAGGTATCCTTCTGGCTGATGAGGGCGAAGTGCTCCGGGGCGAAGGTGGGAATCCCCTGGAACCGGATCTTCTTTCCCGGCGCACAGAGGGTATCTCCGATGGAGAAGATTCCGGGGTCGAACAAACCGAGAATATCCCCGGCATAGGCTTCCTCCACGATTTCCCGATCCTGGGCCATCATCTGCTGAGGCTGGGTGAGCTTCATCTTTTTGTTGCCCTGGACGTGATACACCTCCATGCCCTTCTCGAACCGGCCGGAGCAGATCCGCACAAAAGCCACCCGGTCCCGGTGGGCCTTGTTCATATTGGCCTGTATCTTAAACACAAAGCCGGAGAAATCTGAATCAAAGGGGTCCACTTCCCCTTCGGCGGTCTGCCGGGCCAAAGGCGGGGTCGTCATCTGCAAAAAGGCTTCCAAAAAGGGCTCCACCCCGAAGTTGGTCAGGGCGGACCCAAAAAACACCGGGCTGAGCCGGCCTTTCTGGACCTCCTCCAGATTCAGCTCGTCCCCTGCCCCGTCCAGCAGTTCCACGTCGTCCTTTAAGTTGTTGTAGTTTTCTTCCCCGATCAATTCCTTCAGGGAGTCATCTTCCAGATCCACTTCCGTTTTTTCCGCTTCCAGCTTACCGCTTTGATTGGCGGTAAAGGCCAGGATATGGCGGCTCCGGCGGTCATACACCCCTCGGAAATCCTTGCCGGAGGAGATGGGCCAGTTCACCGGACAGGTTTTAATGCCCAGCTCTTCCTCAATCTCTTCTACCAGGTCAAAGGGATTTTTGGCGTCCCGGTCCATCTTATTGATAAAGGTAAAGATGGGAATGTGACGCATAACGCAGACCTTGAACAGCTTCCTGGTTTGATTTTCTACGCCTTTGCTGGCGTCAATGACCATCACAGCGGAATCGGCCGCCATCAAGGTACGGTAGGTATCTTCAGAAAAGTCCTGGTGGCCGGGGGTGTCCAGAATGTTGATGCAGTATCCATCATACTCAAACTGCATTACCGAACTGGTCACGGAAATGCCCCGCTGTTTTTCAATCTCCATCCAGTCGCTGACCGCATGGCGGGAATTCTTTTTTCCCTTTACCGTACCCGCCAAGGCAATGGCGCCGCCGTACAGCAAAAACTTTTCGGTCAAAGTGGTTTTACCCGCATCTGGGTGGGAAATAATGGCGAATGTCCGCCGGCGTTTAATTTCTTCCTTCAAATCAGCCACGCTGAAAGTACCTCCCCTAATCTCGTCTCCTGAAAATCTGCGTTGTCTATTGTACCGAAAACCTTCTATTCTGTCAACGGCTGTCCCCTCGGTCCACACAGAGGGTGTAGCCGATTTCCTCCATCTGCTGCCGCAGCAGCCGCAGCCCCTCCGCCGCTTCCGCTCCGGAATGGGCTTTCCGATTATAAAGGCAGTAGTTGTCCCGCACTGCTGCCGGAGACAGATTGGGCATAATCACATTGGCTCCGGCCAGCACTGCCTTTTGCCGCCCTTTTGGGTCCAAGGTGGCTAACGCCGTAGTAGCAGGAAGGTTAGCTCCCGGCAGCAGCAGCCGTAACACAGCCACGCACCGCACCGTCTGCGCTGCCGTTCCCGGCGGGCAGTCCCGGAACGGAGTGTCTTTATGGGGCAGGAAAGGTCCGACGCCCACCATGTGAGGCTGAAGCCTTTGAAGGAACAGGAAATCCTTGGCCAAATGCTCCACCGTCTGTCCCGGCGAGCCAACCATAAAACCGGCGCCGGTTTGGTAACCCAGCTCCTTCAGGGCAAACAGGCAGTCCTGCCGGTGCTGAGGGGACATAGAAGAAGGGTGGAGCCGTTGATAATGGGCGAAATCCGCCGTTTCCTCCCGAAGAAGATACCGATCCGCCCCAGCCTGCTTCAGCCGCCGGTAACTTTCCCGGCTCCGCTCCCCCAGCGAAAGGGTGACGGCGCAGTCGGGAAACCGGCTCTTAATATTTTGCAGCAGCCCGCAGAGCCAGTCATCTGTAAAAAAACCGTCCTCCCCGCCTTGCAGTACAAAGGTGCGGAATCCCAAAGGATAGCCGATTTCACAGCAGGAAAGGATCTCCTCTTTGGTGAGACGATACCGCTGAACACGGGAATTGCTTTTGCGGATACCGCAGTAACAGCAGTCATTTTTGCAGATATTAGAAACCTCAATCAGCCCCCGGATAAAAATCCGGTTGCCGAACTGCTGCTGTGCAGTCCTGTGAGCGGCGGCATAAAGCTGCTGCTCTTCCCCCGGAGTCAGGCCGGCGAGCAGAAACACAAAGTCCTCCCCGGTCAAGGGGAGGCGCTGCATCAATTTTTCCAAGACAGAAGCAAAGGTCATACAACACACCTAAATCCAAGTATTTCAACGGCAGTTTTTCAGATGGGCTTCCATGCTTTCCAGCCCCACCTCCGGGAACTGCTCCAGCAGCCGCTCTGCCATCACCTGGTAACCAAACACATTGGGGTGAATGCCGTCGAAAAAATAATCCTCCACGGCGGTCAAGCCGTCCTGCTGCACCATGGCGGAGTGGTAGTCCAGATAAGAAAAGCCAAACTCCGCCGCCATCTGTTGCAGGCAGCGGTTGAGCTTTACCGTATATTCCCGGCGCTGGGGGTCCTCTCGTGAAAAGTACATACAGGTGGGCAGCACCGAACAGAGCGCCAGCCGCAGCCCGGCGTCATAAAACTTTCGGGCCATGGCGTAGATGTCCCCCTTGGCCTGGTCCAGCACCTGATCCATAGGCTGACCCGGCAGATGCCGCCAGTCATCGTAAGCCAAATCCCAAGAATTGTTGATGCCGATCATCAAAAAGGTAATGGCAGGGCGCAGCTGGATTGCGTCTCCTTCCAACCGACGGAGACAAAATTCCGTCCGGTCCCCTCCAATGCCCCGGTTCAGCAGCAGGCCCGTTTGACAGGTAAAGTAGCTTTCAATCTCCCAATCATGGGTGATGGAGTCCCCGATAAACAGGGCCCCCACCGGCAGATGCCGCTGAAGCACCCCCTGGTTGCGCAGATCAAATTCCACCCGGCGGGTGTCTGCCGGGCAATCCACCCCAAACCAGCCGGGGCGCACAAAGTCCACCCGTTCCATTTTATCCATTCTTTTTCTCCCGATTTCCCACGCCGGCGCACAGCCGAACCAGGCGGCGCACCACTCCCATGACGATCCGCCGCAAGGGGCGAATGGCTACCCAAAACCAGGCGTACAGCCGGTAACTTTTTTGGGTGACGGCGTACTCCTTCCCCTTCCGGGTAAAGGCGCTGACCACCCCGATCACCTGCTGGTCCGTAACGCCCTCCTCCAGCACGGTCTGATGATCCCCGCAGAGAATGTATCCCTTTTGGTTTTCTCCCACCACCCGGTGAAGCACATAGCCTCCCTGGGGCCGCTGGTACAGGGGAATGTCATATTTTTTCAGCTTTCCTTTCTGCTGGGTCAGGGTAACGGTGTCCTTTCCGTCCCGGAGCATGGGCAGCATACTGCTGCCATGGGGGGTGAACTTCACCTGCTGTCCCGCCTCCAGCAACTGACGGATCAAAGGGTCCAGCTGGGCCAACCGGACGTTTTTCTGGCTCAGCCCGTTCATGCCAACAGGTCCGCCTGAGAAAGTTTTTCCAAAAAGCTGTCCACCGCTTGTCCGGCAGTGGCTTCCTCCACTTCATATTCTCCCAGCAGCGCCTGGATCAGCTCTTCCCGGCTGGTTTCCTGCTGGAGCCGCTGAAACAAAAAGGCTCCTGTCTCATTCAAATTTACCATGCCGTTGAAATCCACGCAGGATTCTCCCACCGGCACCACTACATAATACCCCGCCACCTTGCGGAGCATAAAATCCATCTTTAACTTCATTTCGTATCCTCCTGTCCCACCAGGGCTTGATAGACGGTGTCCACTGCATCCAGGGAAATGTTACAGCCCAGTTCCAGAACCTTAACGCCCCTAAGCAGCGCATCTGCCATGGTCAGCATCTTTTCCATTCGAGAGGCACTCAGCCGCCGCAGGGTCTGTTTCAAGAGATGATTGACCATTTGACTGCCGGAAGCGGGACGCACCCAATTTTGTTCACTGCGCTGCAAAAACACCAAACCTCCCAGGGGCGCCTTTTGGTTGACGTTCCAGTCGGTTTTGCCGCTCCAGGGGGTGCCGTAGGCGTAAAGGCGGCCTTCTTCCAGCCGCACCGCCGGTTTGTCGTCGTTTAGGATATAGGCTTTTGGAAACCGCTTCAGCCAAAGCTGGGTGTGGGTGGATTTCCCAGTGCCGCTGTCGGCGCTGAACAGATAGGCTTTTCCATCTAATACCACAGCGGAGGCGTGTACCATCATGCCTTGATGATCCAAAAGCTGTAGGTAAAATTCCTGACAGGTCAGGACATACTCCCAATCCTCCAGGGAAAGCTCCGGATTGAGATGGCGAAACTGAGGAATCTTCTCCTGCTGGCTGGGAATGCGAATAGCGGGTTCTTCCTGGGTGTCCTCCCGGTAGGCTTCCGCTTGGCGAATGGTGCGGGGATAGTCGCAGTCCAAATCAGTGACCAGCCCGGCAATACGGTAACGGCGGTACAAAGGCCCACCTCCTTCCAAAAACTAATCCTAGGATACCATATTTTTCTTTTTTTCGCAACCATGCCCTACCGGATACTGCCGCAAAGGTTTTCATACCGAAAATGGATAAATCCATAGCAATCTTGGTGGCTGACACAAAGATTCTGCTGGATCAGCAAGGTTTCGGTGGTGGCAAATTTATAGGTAGCCAGCCCTACATAAAGCTTCACCTCGGTATCGGCGGTCAGACGAATCCATTTATTGAACACGTCCAGGAAAGGCGCCTGTTCGTGGTCAAATTCCCAGTAAATCTGAGGGGCGATATAGTCCAGATAACCGGACTGGGTACACCAGGTGACAATGTTGGTGTACTGGGTGGTGTCGGAAGCAGGGGCGTCGTAATAATTGCCCCCGGGGCTGACCCCGAACTGCACTGCCGGACGGATAGACTTCACCGTTTGGTACACCCGCTGCACCAGCCGGTCGGTGGCGGCGTGGGCGGTTTCGGCATCGTAGCCGTATTCTTCCGGCGTGAGGTTGTAAAAATAATCGTCAAAGTGAATGCCGTCCACATCGTAATTTTGCACCAGTTCCGCAATGCCATTGCAGATCAGGTCCAGGGCTTCTTCGTTATTGGGGTCCAGATAATAGTAGCCGTCCGACTCCTTGTAGCGCATATATTGGGTATCCCCCAGCCACTGCTTGGTCAAATAGGAATCGTCCACGGTGGAAAAGTCTTTTTGGCTCATCAGCCGGTAGGGGTTGACCCAGGCATGGAAGGAAAGGTCCAATTCATGGGCCAGCTCAATCAAAATGGCCAGGGGATCGTAGTCCGCCGCCTGCCCCGCCGTACCGGTGACGTATTTGCTCCAGGGATAGTAGGCGGAAGGATAGATCGCATCTCCATGGGAGCGCACCTGGACGAACACGGTGTTGATGCCCTGGCTTTTGGCGGTATTCAGCACCACCCGAGCGTAGTAGGTAAAGTCCTGCTGGGTATGCTCCTGCATCATGGATTCCAGTTCGATGTAGCTGATCCAAACTCCCCGGAGATCGTCTTCGTACAGCAGCACATCGTCCTGGGATTGGTCTTCCTGGACAGAGTCTTCCTGCTGAGACTGGGCAGCGTCATCGGACACGGTAGCGGCGCTGTTTGCCGAGGGAGTGCAGCCGGTGCAATAAAACAGCAGCACCGCCGCCAGCAGAAAACAGAGGGCTTTCGGTTTTCTCATAAAAGCTCCTTTCTGCAAAAACAGAAGGGAGTGGAGCCAATTCACTCCACTCCAGATGTTACTGGTCTTTGGGTTCACGCTTAGTAATGTCCAGGCGGATCACCGCCTGGTATTCCGGAGTCAGGACGGTAAAGCCCTGGCCGATCTCATTGGGATATACTTCCAGCTTGGAAAAATCCAAATGACGGAAATTAAAATTCACCGAATCCTTGCCAAAACTCATCAAGGCGGTTTCATCACTTTGGGGGGAATCGGGGATCTTCACATAATCCGCCTGATCCACGTCCCGGAGCAGCTTATCGGTGAGCAGCTTTTCTCTGAGCTCCTTCACATCAAACTCCTGGGTGTCGGAGAGCGGGTCCCGCCGGATTGCTTCCTTGGCGGCACTGCGGGCAGAAAGATTCGGAATCACCATCGTGGGTTGCTGGTCCGCAGAAACGGTTTCATAGTGAAAAGGCGATGGGGTTTTTAGCGGCGCAGCCGGTTCCGGTTTTGGCGCCTCCATTGGGGAAGGGTCTTGTTCAAAGGAATCCGGCTCAAAGGGGTCGACGTTCATCAACACCGGTTCCCCTCCTTCCTCCTGGAAATATCCCGGCAGCGGCCGGCGGGACAGGGCGTTGAGATGGCTCCGCCAAATCATCACTGCCACCCACAGCAGAACCAATACGCCCAGCGGGATCAGCCCGCAGCATACCAATCCCAAATCGCTGCCCCAAAAAGCCAGCAGGCTGTTGTTCTCCCAGGGAAGATCCGGGGTGACCCGCAGTAAGGTGCAGAGCGCCCCGGACAGGATAACCAACACAAGCAGCAGCACCGTCACGCCTTTCAGCACCCGGTAGCTTCTCGGTTTTTTTACCGCCATGGGGCTTCCTCCTTTTTACACGTCAGTACATTCTTCTCCTGTCATTATGGTGGTTTTTTGAGGTTTTGTCAACAGCTTTTCCAGAAATTACTGAAACAGCTGCTCCACCAGGGAAGAAAACTTCTTTTTCCGGGGGCGGTTGGTCTCAAAAGGCAGATCCTCCATGGAATCCACCACTGCAAAATCCTTCCCCAGCAGCCGAATCCGCTCCCAGGGAATCTGCTTGGGCTTGCCGGAACGGAAAAAGAAAAATTTCGGCCGTGCCCCATAGGTAAGCAGCGCTTTGATGCAGTTTTCCTCCAATAAAATGTCGTCCACCATGCCCAGCCGGTCTCCGGTATCCATGCAGATCAGTTCCCGCTTTTTCAGCTCGGAAAAGGTCAGTTCCATTCTGACACGCCCCCTTCTCTGCCCAGCATATGCACCGGCCGAGGCAGACAGAACCTTACTTCAGCTCTACAATAGTGACGCCGCTTTCCCCTTCCCCGAACACACCTAAACGATAACTTTTCACACTGGGGTGATGCTTCAAGTGCTGCTGCACCGCTTTGCGCAGGGCCCCGGTGCCTTTGCCATGGATAATGGTGACCTGGCTTTGGTTTGCCATAATGCAGTTATCCAAAAACTGATCCAACTCCATCAGGGCTTCCTCCACCATCTCTCCCCGCAGGTCCAGCTCCATGCTGGCCCGGCGCTGGCTTTGGCTCTGGGCGGACATTATCCGTCCCCCTGCCCTATACTGCTGTTTTTTGGGCGCATAGGGATTCTTTTCCTCCAACAGGCGAAGGTTACTGATCTTCACCCGGCTTTTCAGCAGGCCGGCCTGAACCAGAATCGAGGTCTTTCCCTTGGAATCTTCCAAGGCGGTTCCCTTTTTGTCGATGTCAAAGATCAGCACCGTGTCCCCTTTGCGAATGGGCCGGGGCAGCTTATATTCCTGATTGCTGCGCTGCTGCACAGGGTTGGCGGTTTTATCCAGTTGCTGGATCTGACGGCGGAGCTGGGCTTTGGCGTCGGCGGTTTTCCTGGCAAATTCCTGAGCATCTTTTTCCTTTTTCAAGGCGTCCAGCTCGTTGAGCAGCCGGTCGGACTGAGCCTTTACCTGGTTCACAAGCTGAGCCGCCTGTTTCTGTGCCTTATCCAGGATTTCCTTCTTCTCTTCTTCCAGCTCCCGGCGCTGGTCTTCCAGCCAGGAATTTTTCTGTTTGAGCTGGTCGGTGAGGGATTGGTATTCCTGATACTGCTTTTCATATTCCTGCCGCTGGGTTTCCAGCCGGGAGATGGTGGTTTCCAACTGCTTATTTTCCTGATCCACCAAACTTTCCGCCTGCCGCAGCACCCCTTCATCTAACCCTAACCGCCGGGAAATGGCAAAGGCGTTGGAACGCCCCGGCACCCCGATCAGCAGCCGGTAGGTGGGTTTTAAGGTGTCCACATCAAATTCGCAGCAAGCATTTTCCACTCCGGCGGTTTCAATGGCGTACACCTTCAGTTCCGGGTAGTGGGTGGTGGCGGCGGTGACGGCCCCCCGCCGGCGCAGGGCTTCCAGCACTGCAATGGCCAGAGCCGCCCCTTCCACCGGGTCGGTACCGCTGCCCAGTTCGTCGGTGAGGACCAAAGAATGGTCGTCGGCGGTCTTCAGGATATGCACCAGGTTGGTCATATGGGCGGAGAAGGTGGAGAGGCTCTGCTCAATGCTCTGCTCGTCCCCGATGTCCGCCAGCACCTGGTCGAACACCGACATGGTGCTGCCCGCCCCCACAGGGATCAGCAGGCCGCACATGGTCATCAGGCAGAGCAGGCCGATGGTTTTCAAAGTAACGGTTTTGCCGCCGGTGTTGGGGCCGGTGATCACCAAAGTGCGGCAGTCTCCCCCCAGGGTCAGGGAGATGGGCACGGCGGTTTTGGGGTCCAGCAAGGGGTGGCGGGCTTTATTCAGCACGATTTCCCCGGTGTCGGTGAGCCGGGGCTTTTGGGCGTTCATCTGGGCGGCCAGCTCCGCCTTGGCAAAGCAGAGGTTCAAGGCGATGACCACTTCGAAGTTGTCCATAAGGTTGCCGGCGTGCTGGGCCACCGTCTGGCTGAGTTCGTAGAGAATCCGCTGGATCTCCGCCTTTTCCTGGGTTTGCAGCACCCGGATCTGGTTATTGGCTTCCACCACTCCCATAGGCTCCACAAACAGCGTGGCGCCGCTGGCGGAGGAATCGTGGACCAGGCCGGGGATTTCGGATTTATGCTCCGCTTTCACCGGCACCACAAACCGCCCGTCCCGCTGTGTAATCAGGTTTTCCTGAAGGGCTTTCTGGTACTTGGAGGAGCGAATGATCTTATCCATTTCCTGCTTGGCTTTGGCTTGGGCGGAAGCGATTTTCCGGCGCAGATCCGCCAAGGCGGGGCTGGCAAAATCGCTGACCATCTCTTCGCTGACCACCACCTGGTCGATGGCCTTTTCCAACGCCGGATTGGGGGCCAGTTCGGCGAACAGTTCCTGAAGGGAGTTTTCCATTCCGGAACACTGAGCGTACCACTGGGTCAGTCCCCGGACCTGGCGGAGAATCTGCCGAATCCGCAAAAATTCCACCAGGCTCAGGCTGCCCCCTTTCTGGGCAATGGTCAGCGCCGGCGCCGGATCGGAGAGGTTGGAGAAGTGGGGGGAGCCGAACTGGGCGGAGAGGGTGAAGGCGTCCCAGGTTTTATCCAAAGACTGCTCCACCAAAGCGGGATTGGCATAGGGTTGAATGGACAGGGCCTTTTCCCGGGCGGCATCGCAGCAGGTACAGTCCGCCAAACGGGCCAAAATCTTATCCAGTTCCAGAGTTTTACAATAGCGTGGTTGAATTGGCATAATGAGTTCCTTTCAAGTGTTTCTAACAGTAAAATACCCCCGGCGGACGGAGGCAGCTTTTTTCTGTTTATAGGCCGTCCCGCTTCCGGACTGGGAAGGCGGAGGGCGCAGGTTCTTTTTTCAAAAAATCAGTTAAGGCGCTTGCAGGGCACGGTACACGGAAAGGGCGCGGCTTTGCAGTCCTGTGTGGATCAAAAGGTACCGTTCGGTGATCCAGTCCAGCTGCTTTAAGCTCTCCCCTTTTAAGGAGAAGGAAAACAGCTTATCCTCATCGGCATAGAGGATCTGGCGCATGGCCTTCAGCACCGCCGGCCGAAGCAGCACCCCGCCCTGCCCTTGCCGGGGGTGGAGGGTCTGGCAGCCGGCGCAAAGCAGGCAGGAGTCCTGGGGGAGAAAGTACATTCCCTCCCCTTCAAACACCCCGCAGCCGGAACACCCCACCAGATCCGGCATAAATCCGGCAATGGCGGCGCTGCGTAATTCAAAGATGGCTTTCAGCAGCAGCGGCTGGCGGCGGTCGTCTTCCAGCAGCGCCAGAGTGTTCAGCAGCAGCCGCAGCATGGGCCAGGCGCTTTCCGATTCCGGAGTCAGCACCGAAGCCAAATCGCAGAAATATTCCCCCAGCGCCAGCTTTTCCGGGTCCAGGCGGAGCTGATAAAAATTGCGGATCGGGGCGGCGGCGTCCACGGTAATGTACTTTTTCCCTTCAAAAAGGCAGAATTCGCTGTAGCACAGCGGCATACAGCCTGCCGCCAAAGGGGAACGCATCCGCTTGACCCCTCTGGCACAGACCTCCAGCACCCCTTTTTCCTTGGTGAGCAACACCAGAATCCGATCGTTTTCCCCGATGTTGCGCTGCTTTAACACCAAACCATTGAGCTTTTCCAGCATGGTTACTCTCCAAAGTTTAAGCCGAAGTTGCGGATCAGGCCGTCTTTGTTCCGCCAGTCCTCCTTCACCTTCACCCAGCAGGTGAGGTTTACTTTGGCCTGCAAAAACTGCTCCATCTGGACACGGGCCTGGCTGGCAATGGTTTTCAGCATACCGCCTCCCTTGCCGATAATCATGCCCTTATGGGTGGGGCGTTCGCAGTAGATGGTGGCGTCGATGTCCAGCATGCCGGGCTGATTTTCCCGTTCCCGCATCTTTTCGATGACCACCGCCGTACCGTGGGGGATCTCCTGGCGGAGATTGAGCAAAAGCTGTTCCCGAAGAAATTCCGCCATAATCACCCGCTCCGGCTGGTCGGTGAGGGCGTCGTCTGGGAAAAAGTGGGGACCGGGAGCGAGATACCTGGAAAGCTGTTCCATCAGCGGCTCCAGCCCTTTCTCCTGCAGCACACTCACCGGGAAGATGGCGTCGAAGATGTTTTGCTTGCCGAAGGTGTCCATCCGGGCCAGCAGGTCGGTTTTTTCCTTTAACGTGTCGATTTTATTGATGACCAGCACCGCCGGAAGCCGGATTTCCCCAATGGTGTCCAGAAGCTTTTGTTCGCTTTCGGCGATCTCCCCGTAGGGCTCCACCACCATCACCACTGCATCCACATCCCGGACAGAGGTTTGCACCGCTTTTACCATCTGATCTCCCAGCTTATTTTTAGGGCGGTGCAGGCCGGGGGTGTCCAAAAACACATATTGGTCCGGCCCCTTGGTAAGCACCCCGGTAATCCGGGTGCGGGTGGTCTGGGGCTTGGAGGTGACAATCGCCACCTTTTCCCCCAGCAATGCATTGAGCAGACTGGATTTGCCTACGTTGGGTTTGCCCACAATGGCCACAAAGGCGTTTCTCGTTTCCTGATTGGGATTCATAGTCATAAATTAAAGTTCCTTTTTATCTTGTTGTTGTCTCCGGAAAAATGGGGCGGCGTGCTCAGACTGTTTCCCGGGAAGCAGCAGGATTCCCACCGCTGCCATCAACTCCAATGCCAACACCGCCCACATCCAGGGGGTTGTGACAAAAATTCCCAGGGCAATACCGAGCCGGGCAGGGTCTCCGAAGAGAAATACCGCCGCCGCCACTGCTCCCAGCGCCGCCACCAGGACTGCGCCGGCAGCACAGTCCTTCGCCACTTTCGCCAAAGGGTGGTAGTCTGGGCTGGCCAGATCCACCATTGCTTCCAGGGCGGTATTCACCAGCTCCAGGGCGGGGATCAGGCAGAAAAACACCAGCAGCAGTCCCCAATGATCCTTTTCCAAATCGTAAAGCAGCCCAAATTCTGTGACCAGAAGGATTGCCAGCAGATGAAAACAGAAATGGGGCTGAGTTTTGGCAGCAAAGACGATTCCCCTTGCCGCAAACAAAAAACTCTTGCCCCGTCGTCTCAGGGCTTTTTGGGGTTTATTCGATCTCATCATCTGTTAAATAGGTGGCGTTTCTGGAAATACCCAGCTCGCCCAGCACCGTTTCCTCCTTTTCCCGCATCTGCACCGCCTTCAAGCCCCCTTCTTCGTGGTCGTAGCCCAGAAGATGGAACATGGAATGGACGGTTAGAAAGCCAACTTCCCTCTGAATGGAGTGCCCGAAAGATTTGGCCTGTTCAAAGGCCTTTTCCATGCTGATGACAATATCGCCGATGGCAATGGAATCCTCTGTTTGGGGAAGGTGATGCACCTGCTCCGGGTCATACTGGGGGAAGCTCAACACATCGGTGGGCCGGTCGATGCCCCGATGTTCCAAATTCAGCTCATGAATTTTTTCGTTGTCCACAAAGGTGACGCTGACCTCAAAGTTTCCGTTTAAGCCCTCCAGTTGGAGGGCTGCCATGCAGCAGCGCCGGATCAACAGGCGGATTCCGGTAGGCACCTTTACCTTTTTCTGATCATTGGTAATCAAGACTTTGACCTTGCTCATGACTTCTTGCCCTCCTGATAGTATTTTTCATACGCCCGGATAATATCCTGGACAATTTTGCTTCGAAGCACATCTTTTTCGCTGAACCGCTGGATCTGGACGTTTTCCACGTTTTTCAAAATCCGGATAACCTCCACCAGTCCGCTCCGCTTGCTGGCGGGAAGGTCGATCTGGGTAATGTCGCCGGTAACCACCGCCTGGCTTTCCGCACCCAGACGGGTTAAAAACATTTTCATCTGCTCCGGAGTGGTGTTCTGGGCTTCATCTAAAATGATAAAGGATTCGTTCAAGGTTCGCCCCCGCATATAAGCCAGGGGCGCCACCTCTATGACCCCCCGTTCTGCCAAGCGGGCGTAGGTCTCTTCCCCGAACATTTCAAAAAGCGCATCATATAATGGGCGCAGGTAGGGGTCCACTTTGGTTTGCAGGTCCCCGGGCAGAAAGCCCAGGCTTTCCCCCGCTTCCACGGCGGGGCGGGTCAGGATAATCCGCTGCACCCTGCCTTCCTTAAAGGCCCGGACCGCCATAGCCACCGCCAAATAGGTCTTGCCGGTGCCGGCAGGGCCTATCCCGAATACAACGGTATTGTCCCGAATGGCTTCCACATATTTTTTCTGCCCCATGGTCTTAGGCTTCACCGGCTTGCCGGTACTGGTCAAACAAATCACCGAAAAGCCGGAGAGCTGTTCTACCTGGGTCATGGCGTCGTCGGACTGGGAAAGCCCCATGACATACCGCACCGTCTGGGCATCTACCGGTTCCTTTTTCTCCAACAGACGCTGCAGCCCCTGGAAGGTGCGCACCGCCCGGCCCAGTCCCGGTTCCTCGCCGTATATTTTAATCTCGCAGTCCCGATTCACTACGCTGACCCCCAACCCCTGCTGGATCAGGTTGACGTGCTCGTCAAAGCTGCCGAAAAGCTGTTTGACCTGTTCAAAGTCCTCCAGATGAATGGACGCTTCTGCCAATGTTGCTGTCACTCCTATGATTTTTGTTCTTATTCGCTAAAAAAATCTGTTATCAATGTCAGTATATCACAATTCTTCCAGAAAAACTATCTCACAAAATATACAAATCTTCCCGCTCAATTTTGACTGCTATTGACGTCAAAAGGCAAAGACCGGGCAATTTCCTCCTCACACACCCATTCCACCTGCAAAAACAAAGTATCTCCTTCCAGGTAAAAGGACTCGCTGCGCTGCTGCACCGCCACCGGTTCCAGCTCCTGCTGCTCATACCGGTCCGCCTGAGCCAGCAGAATGGCCTGCCCCTGCTCCTGGGTATAGATGGTTTGGGTTTCCCCCACCGGCTGAACCTGGATTTCTTCCACGCCGATGGGAAGCTGGACGCCGAACAGGGTCAAATACCGGGTTTGGATCTGCGTCTCCCCCTGGGGCTGGGAGGAAAGCTGCAATGGAAGGGACAGGTGGAAGAAATGCAGCACCCTTCCCTGCCAAACCGGAGCGTTGGGCAGCACCTCCTGCTGGGTCAGGGAAAAGGAAAAGGTTTTCTTGGTCACGGTTTGGGCGTACACCATACCCTGGGCAGAGGAAAACCATACGTCCCCGCTGTCGGTGTCTCTCACCCCGCTAATCAGCACCTGGCCCTGCTGCACCGTCTGTCCCGGTTCTACCGCCGCAGTGCCGGAAAGGGCCTCCACCCGCAGCACCAGTCCGTCCTTCGCCGCCACTATATTTTGATACTGCTGCTGGGGCAGGGTGGTTTGAGGGGAGGTGTGGAAGATCACTTCCAGGCTGCACCCATTCCGGTTCAAAGCGGCAAAGGAAGTGTTCCGATCAATAAAGAAAAGCTGCTGAGCCACCCCCTGGGTGTCCACCTGGCTCCAGGGGGTGCCCAACCCGATCCCCGCCTCTTTCAAATATTCCAAAACCAAATCCTGCTGGGCCGGGTCGGAGGTGTCCAGATGGATTTCCCAGACAAAGCATTGGGAGTAGGCCAAAAAGGCGGCGGAAAGCAGAATTCCCAGCCACAAGCCGTACCGGCGGCGGTAGCCTGCCAGAAGGACGGGAAGCCCCTTTTTCTCCACTTCCCGCCACTCCACCCCCGCCTTTTGGGCCAGCGGCGGAACCTTCTTGCGCTGCCAATACCAAACGGTCAGGCGGACATCTTCCTCTCCGGGAACCGCCAACAGCGGGCGGAGTCCGTACCGGCGGCAGTGTTCCACCAGACGCAGCGTTCCATAGCCCTTCACCGAAAACGTCACGGTCCCGCCCAGAAAGCGGAGAAAGGTCGAGTGATTCACAGCAATTCCTCCCAATCCAATCGAAACAGCACCCCGCTGACCCGCAAGGAATCAGCGGAAAGCTGGGACACCTGCAAGTCTTTTCCCAGCAAAGAGAGTTTCAGCCCCTGGGCTTCCAGCACCAACCGCTGTGGCTCCAGCACCTTCATCTGAAATTCCCCTTCCAGCCACAGGGCCTGGTTCCGCTGAATCCAGATGGAAGGATAGTCCGTTTGCAGTTCGCCGAAGTGCACCATATTACCGCCCCCTTTGCCTTCAAGGTATGTCAAAAAGGGGCAGGCCATACCCCGGAGCATGATTTTTTCCCCGGCGGCATACTGTTCCATCTGGAGGGGTGTAATATGGGACGGATCAAGGGGCTTCTCATCTCCATCTTCAGCCTGGCGGCACTGGGCGGGCTGCTTTGGCTGGGAGGAATGTTGTCCGAAGGGGTGCGGCAGGGGATTTCACTGTGTTTGACCACGGTGATCCCTTCCCTGTTCCTGTTCACCGTCCTCACCAACTGGATGGGCTCCACCCGTATCCTCAACTGGCTGGGAAAGGGAGTATCCCTTCTGGGGCGGCCGGTACTGGGGCTTGGGCCAACCGGCTCCGGGGTGTTCTTCTTCAGTTTGCTGGGAGGATATCCGGTGGGAGCGGCGCTGTTGGCCCAACTGGTACGCCAAAAGCAGATGGACCCCAAGCAGGCTTCCAAAATGCTCTGCTTTTGCAGTTGGAGCAGCCCCGCCTTTTTGATCCAAGGGGTGGGAGGACAGGTGCTGGGCAGTGTGCCGGCAGGGGTGATCCTGTGGCTGAGCCAGCTTGCCGCCGCTCTGCTGTTGGCGGCTCTGCTGCGGGTAAAGGAGGTCAAAACGGCTCGCCCCCTTCCCCTTCCCTATCCCGGAACCGAGAACTTTTTCCGCTCTCTCCGGGGCAGCTTGGGGATTTTAGGAAGTATCTGCGCCACCGTGATTTTATGCAGCGGGCTATTCCCCCTGCTGGATCTGCTGCCCCTGCCTTCTCTTTGGGACTGGACCTTGCGGGGTATGGCGGAGGTGACCAACGGATGCTTCTGCTTACCGGAAGGGGTGTCTGGTTTCGGAATCTTCTGCCGGCTTGGTTTTTTCGCCGCCTTTGGGGGGATCTGTGTTTTCTGTCAAAACGCCCTGCTGGTCAGCGGCACCGGCATTTCTCTGAAATGGTACCTGGCCAGCCGGGCGCCCATTGGATTATTCTGCGCTGGATTCTGCGCTTTGGGATACACGCTGCTGCCCCAGCAGGCCGCAGAATGCTTTGGAAGCTTTTCCGCCCCGGCAGGAGCCGCCGCCCTTTCCGCCGCCACTCCCCTGGGAAGCGGACTGATGGTGGTGCTGGCAATCTTTTTGTTGTCAAGCACCGGAAAACATGATACAATGTCATCTGGCACCCAATCGGGGAATTTGTAGAAAAAGGAGGAACGCAGGGTGGATTTATTTGGAGCGAAAATCGAGCCGGCCTGCGTCTACTGTGCCAACGGCGCTGAAAGCGCCGATGGGCAGATGATTTTTTGCGAGAAGCGGGGAGCAGTGGCTCCCTATTATAGCTGCCGGCGGTTTGCGTATGACCCTCTGCTGCGAACCCCCAAACCCCCGGCGGTGCTTCCGGAATACGACCCGGAGGAATTTCAGTTATGACCTGCCTTTGCAGTGAATTTAGAGAAAATGAGGAAGCAGCATGATCTACAATGACATTTTGGAAGCGGTAGGGCACACCCCCATGGTGCGGCTGAACCGCATGAACGACCCAGACGCCGCTGAAGTGCTGGTGAAGTTTGAGGGACTGAATGTAGGCGGTTCCATTAAAACCCGCACCGCCCTGAACATGATTGAACAGGCGGAACAGAAAGGCATGATCAAGCCGGACTCCATCATTGTAGAGCCCACCAGCGGCAACCAGGGCATCGGCCTGGCGCTGATCGGCGCAGTGAAGGGGTACCATACCATTATTATCATGCCGGATTCCGTCAGCGAGGAACGGCGCAAGCTGGTGGCCCATTACGGGGCGGAGGTTATCCTGATCCACGACGCCGGCAACATCGGAGACTGCATTGAAGAATGCCTGGCCACAGCCCTGCGGATGGCGGCGGAGAATCCCCGTGTGTTTGTTCCACAGCAATTTGAAAATCCCGCCAACCCCATGGCCCACCGGCGCCACACCGGATTGGAGATTTTGGAGCAGGTGGCCGGGCCCATCCACGGATT
>CAZWNI010000015.1:5745-17643 GCA_964635385.1 uncultured Oscillospiraceae bacterium | reverse complement strand
GGAATCCAGCATAGTGACGTACAGGTCAAAGAGGTACCCCTCCTGTTGTTTCAGCCGCTTCATCTTCCCCAACCTGCCGGCAGCAGGGCGTCCAGTTCCCAAGCCGCCAGACGAATGTCCGGCTGGGCCAGAATGGCGCTGACCACTGCTGCTCCGTCGATATGGCAGCCGGTAAACCGGGAAATGGTTCCCTGATTGATCCCCCCGATAATCACCAGAGGGATCTCCACCGCCTGGGTGATGGCTTTCATCTCTTCCATGGAGGTGATGTCGGCGTCCTCCTTAGTGCCGGTGGGGAACATGGCCCCTACCCCCAAATAGTCCGCCCCATCTTGCTGGGCCTGCACCGCTTGGGCCACCGTCCTGGCGCTGACCCCAAGAATTTTATCGGGGCCTAAAATCTTCCGCACCACCGAAGCAGGCAGGTCGGATTGGCCGATGTGGACCCCGGCGGCGTCCACCGCCAGGGCAATGTCCACCCGGTCGTTGATAATCAGAGGCGTCTTATAAGCATCGCAGACGGCCTTCACTTTTTGTGCGGTTTGGTAAAACTCCAGGCTGGAGCAGTCCTTTTCCCGAAGCTGCACCAGGGTCACTCCGCCCTGAATGGCCTGCTCCACCCCTTCTTCCAGGGTGGAGGAACTCATCAGATCCCGGTCGGTGACCAGGTAGAGGCGGTACGAAATCTCAGGTTTCATCTGCGTTCCTCCGTTCCAGATCGTCCTTTTTGGTGAGTTTGGAGAAAGCGTCGGTCATGCCTATGCGGAAACGGCCGGCGCAGTCGTTGACGGTGACAGAATTGGTGGTGCGGCGTGCCAGTGGCGCTTTGTCCCCTACCGCCTGAGCGGTCTGGTCAATGGAAAATAAAATATCCATGAGCATTTCCTTTCGCAACGAGATAACGGTTTCAAAAAAGGAGAACTTGGGCTGGATTCTCCTTTCAGGCTGTAGAAAAAGTAAAATATAAAAGTTTTTAGTCCAGTTTTTTACAAAAAACTGGTGGGGGTACGAATCCCACACAGTGGATTCTGGGGCAAAACCCCTGCAATAGAAATTATTTTATTCTAAAAATTATTTCTTTCGCCTGATTGTTGTAAAAAAGTTGTGGGAATAACGAATCGGAATCCGCCCGCCAAACGGCGTAGAGCCGAGGGCGGGGATCACCACGGTGCCCTGGGCCACCCGCTGCCGGATTACTTCCGGTTCCAGATGCTCCTTTTGAGCCACAATTTCCATCTGTTTGGTGATGACACCCTGCTTTGCGGCATCTATTTGCGTGCGATAACTCATAGTTTGTCTCCTTTTTATTTACCTTCATTGGGTGTCCCAACGATAAAACGGGTGCATATGGTGGGTGGGGCCATGGCCCTGGCCCAAAGGCGTACCCTGGCGAATGGCTTCCTGAAGGTACTCCTTGGCCAGCCGCACCGCTTCCACCAGGGGATTATCCAAAGCCAGGCAAGCGGCAATGGCGCTGGACAGGGTGCAGCCGGTGCCGTGGGTGCAGCGGGTGGGAATCCGGGGGGTGGAAAAGCGGTAGTATTCCCTGCCATCGCAGAGAATGTCCAGGGCTTCCCCTTGCAGATGCCCCCCTTTCACCAGCACTGCCTTAGCCCCCATATTGCAGAGCATGGCGGCGGCGGCTTTCATGGAAGTCTCATCGGTCACTGCAATGCCGGTGAGGGCTTCCGCCTCCGGCAGATTGGGGGTGAGGACGGCGGTCAAGGGCAGCAGTTTGGTCCGAATGGCGTTCAGCGCCTTTCGGTCCACCAGATCGTCGCCACTGGTTGCCGCCAGCACCGGGTCGGTGACCACCGGCTGTTCCGGGTGGGCAGTCAGCCAGTCCGCCACCGCTTCCACCACCTCTATGGTGGAGAGCATTCCCAGCTTCACCGCATGGGGGGAATGTCCCGGTACACTGCGTCCAACTGGGCAGTGACCATTTCCGGGGAAATGTCCTGGCGGGAAAAGACCTGGCAGGTGTTTTCCGACACTACGCTGGTAATCACGCTTTCCCCGTAGACCCCCAGAGCGGCAAAGGTTTTCAAGTCCGCCTGGACCCCGGCGCCGCCGGTGCAGTCGCTTCCGGCTACGGTAAGAGCCACTGGTATCATAAGATACGCCTCCTTATCAGGCTGAAAAAACGGCGGCTGCTTCCCAGGAAACAACCGCCGCAAATGGCTGGCTATTGCTTCCCTACCACGGTCTTAACCGACAGGTTCTAAGGGTGATCTCTCAACCGCCGAAGCGGTACCCCCGCAATTTATTTTATATTTTTGTACTTTTTTCCACAAAAGACTTCAGGTTTATTATAGCAGAATTCTTCCGGCTGTCAAGGCGGTTTTCGGCAAGCTCGAATTGTCAACCAGGCCTTTGCCGGAAGTTCTTGCATTAGCCGTCACCGAAACTGATTGGCCTGGGCATCGTACCGATACCCAATGGCCGCCAGCTTTTGTTCCAAAGCGGCTTGATCCGCTCCCAGGGACTTGCAGAATTCCTCCAAGCTGGGGCAGCCGTCCCGCAGCTTCATATTCACGACGCTCAACAGCATCACCGGGTCCTTTGGCAGATCCCCCGCCTGAGAAAGATACACGGTACATTCCTCCTTTTTTTCAGAATACCACAAACCGGGCAGTTCTGCAAGAAAAAGGGTACAGCCCGCCGGAAAACCAGGCGGGCTGCATCAAAATAGGAAGCAATCATAGAAACGGGCAGTTCAATCAGGCAGCGAGAAACCGGGTGATCCGGCGCTCAAAATCCGGATTCTGTTCGGCGCAGGTCAGGCAGAGCGGTTCGCTGCGGTACCGGCTCAACAGGCTGGCAATTCCCAAAAAGGACTTTCCGTCCACAATCTGGCGCTGCAATACAATATCCATGTCCATAGAATACTCCATGGCAATATTGACAAAATCACTGACGTCCTTGGTATCCTTAAAAAACACTTGATAGTGATGCATAACAGTTCAAACTCCTTTTCGAGAAAAATAAAAGAGCAGAGAAGCCCTATCTCGGAGCCCCTTTGCTCTTCTGAACACATGATAGCAGGAGTCTGTGAAATTGTCAACCGGATTCCTGCAAAAACAAATTCTATGCTTATTTTACCGGTTTTCACTTTTCTTTTTCTACTAAAGCAGAAAAAAACCAAAAAACCATAACTACACTTAATTGGGGAGAATCATCTGGGCCAGGGTCATCACGTCCAAAACATTCACCTGGCTGTCGCCGTTATAGTCGCCGGGCAGCCGATCCGCCAGTTGGGCGCTGCCCACCACAACCTGGGCCAGGGCCATCACGTCCAGCAGATCAAGGCCGCCGTCCAAATTCAGATCGCCGTACAGCAGAGCTGTGGAAAACTCCTGCTGGCAGTCCGGGCAGGTTCCCTGCAAAACGCCGCTTTCATCTGCCGTGGGAGCAGCGGCAATTTCCCAAATCAGGTCCGGGTGCTGGCAGGATTCCGATTCCGCCGCCGGGGCGGGAAGGGTCACAACCGCAGTTTGAAATTCCGGCTGCAGGGTGCTGGACACAGTGACGGCGATGGTTCCGTCCGGGTTTTCCTCTGCATAGGAACACCAAACAACCACTTCGGAATCGTCGAAGTATTCTTCCGCAGAGAGATCCGCCAGCTTTTCCAGCCCATCTTGGGAGAACCGGTACAGCCCTTCGCTTTCGGTCAGGCTCTGCCTGCCGGTCAACAGCAGCCCGGAAACGCCGTCAGGATAAGCCGTCACTGAAGATACCGCAATCAAACCGGTATCCACCGGAGTCAAGCTGTCGGTGCTGCCGGAAAAATCTCCGGTATACAGCGCACCGCTGCTAGCAAGGTACAACACGCCGTTCCAGGCAGCCACCCCGTCATAGGTATTGCTCAAGGCACTTTCCCCGTCAAACCGGGTGGAGGAGGCGGTGTTGGTGGCTTCGTAATTGCCGCTGCCGTGGTTGGCGTCCTGCACCCCGGCGTCGCTGACCAAAAAGTAGGTGTGCAGAACACAGCCGGGAACCTGATAGGAAACGCCGCTGCCGTCCCCGATGGAGGGATCGTCCTGGGTCACATCTACATGGTACCATTCCCCGTCCAGCTTCACCATGCTCCAGATATGATCCTGGGTTTTGGCGTAACCGGTTTCAAAGCCCAGCTCATTGGCCAGCAGCCGGAAACCGAAATCATAGGCTTCACAGACGCCCTGGCAGAGCACCAACGCATCGTAGGCGGTGCGGCCGGAGGTCAGTTCGCTGCTGGACGCCACATCGAAATCGTAGGTCATTCGTTCTGCCAGCCAGTCGTGGATCGTCAAAAGCTTGTCGTAATCGGACATTCCCTGGGTGATGGCTTTGATTTGTTCCACCACCGCATCAATCTCCTCCTGCATGGCAGGAACCTCTTCGGCGGTGTAGTAATAAAAAGGGTTAATGAAACTCACCTCGTCGGTGGAAGAATCATAACCATAGGAAATTTGGGCTTTGGGGGCAAACAGTTCCGGGTGATTTTTCAACACGCTGACATACACACTCAAGACGTTGGAGGTAGTCAGCCCCATTCCCGCCACGTCGATCTGTTCCTGATGCTGAAGCAGCCCTTCATAAATGGCTTGTTTTGCCTGGGTGTACTCCTCATCGAGGGAAATCTGCGTGGAATCGTTCCAAACAACAGAGTACACCTGGCTGACCGTTTCTTTCGGAGTCTGGGCGGAAACTGCCAGGCCGGAAGCGCCCAGGAGGACAACAGCCGTCAAAAGGGAGAGGCATTGTTTCCAAATCGGTTTCACCGGACATTCTCCTTTCGTTCTACAATTAGATGAAAAGGCAGAGGCGCAGGGGTCAGCGATTCACCACATAGCAGGCCAGGGCCATCACATCTAAAACATCTACCACTCCATCTTCACTCTGGTCATAGTTGGCATCTAAACCGGAGATCAGCTCCCCATCGCTTGCCACCGCCTGGGCCAGGGTCATCACGTCCAGCACGTCGGTGACTTCATCTAGGTTCAAATCCCCGTACGGGAGGGATTGAATGAACTCGCTGGAGCAGCGGGTGCATTCCCGCTGGACAGAGCCGGATTGTTCCTGGGTAGGCGCTTGGGTCACAGTCCAGTCGGTGTAGGCGTGTTCCGGGAGGATATAGGAAACCTCCACTGTCTGGCCGCAGTCGGAGCAGATCCGCACTTCCTTGCCGGGAACCACATTGTCACAGTCCACCTGCTGCACCGTCTGCCAATCTCCCAAGGTATGGGTGTGGAGGGTGATGGCATAGGTGCTGCCGTCCTGGGCCACCAGGGTTAAACCGGTGGAGGTGCTGTACATAGCCACAATCGTCTGGGAGCCAATGTCCAGCCCGGTGGCCGTGACGCTGCCCCGGCGAACCGTGGCGCCATCGCTGACTTCCACGCTGGAAGAACCATTGTAAAGGTAGAGACCCTGGGCTCCCCCGCTTTCGCTGCCGATGAGGTACAGGCTGCCGTCAAACACAGCGCAGGCATCTACCTGGCTCAGCCCGGTTTCCTCCCGGATCAGTCCGGAGGAGGAAGTGGTGCCCATCAAATAGCCGGCGTAGAGGGTGCCGCTGCCGTTGGTATAGTACATCTCACCTTTCCAAAGGTCCCCGCCGTCCTGGCTCTGGTTCAAAAACCAGTCGTCGTAATAGGAGCTGGTGCAGGGGTGTTCCCCGATCCAGTTGGAAGGATCGCTGCCCAGCAGCGCAGCAAAGGCGTCGTCGCTTTTGAGAAAGGCGGTGCGGTCGCCGGACAGGTCGTCCCGATAGGCGGACAGGTTATACCAAACCCCGTCGATCTCCACCCGGTTCCACATTTCCCCGGTGACAGAATCCTCCACCAAAACGCTTTCCAGGCCCACCTGTTCCAGCAAAAGGTTCATAGCCAGGGCATAGCCTTGGCTGTCGGCGGCGCCGGTCACCAAAGCGTCATAGGCCGTGCTGCCGGTCTGTGCAGGCTGGACTATATCCAGCAGCCGGTCGTGGAGCATCAGCGCCTTGTGTCCTTCCCGGCGGAATTCGTCAGGGCCGTCGATCAGGCTGGCAACCACGTCGTCCAACTGGAGCTGTTCCAGCGCCTGCTGGGGTGTAACCTGATCCTCAGCCTGGGCGTTTATCAGTCCAATGCCGGAAACTGCCATCAGCATCGCAGCAGCAGCAGCCCCCACCCGTTTCCACAAAACTTGTTTTATTTCCATAATTTATCACCTTCAATTTGTATTTTTTCGTCGCAAATATCATAGCACAGAAACCTTGAAAAGTAAAGCAGATTCTGGCCGGCGCTACAAAAAGCGTCCCCGGCATTCATAAGAATGCCGGGGAACCGCAAGAAACGAACAAATCAGAGCATCACCATGGTTTCAGTACACCAGACGCCGGGCAAAGACCATGACGTCCAGCACGTTCAGGACGCCGTCCTGGTACCAATCGCCGCTGACTCCTTCCGGAAGGGTAGAGGAGCCCACCACAGCCTGCGCCAGGGTCATTACGTCCAGCACGTCCACACGACCGTCCTGGTTCAAATCGTCCTGGGCCAGAGGTTCCTCCTCCACCACAATGACAGCGGTGACGGTTTTATTTTCTTCCGTCAACTGCTCTTCATAACTCATGCTGAGAATGGGGGTGCCGTCCTCTGCCCAATGGACCTGCTTGATCCGGGCATGGCGGCCGGAATCCGCCAAGGTATCCGCAGAATTGGAGCTTTCACTGCGGGCGTGGTACACAAAGATGACGTTGCCGTCTTCGTCGTAGGTAAAGCTGTTATGGCCGGGGCCGTATTCTCCGGAGACATTCTCGCTGGTCAGCACCGGATAACCGGTCTTACTCCAACTGGAAGGGTCCATCAAATCGGAATCGGCGTCTGCTGTCAGCATACCTATGCAGTATTCCACACCGGTACCGGAAGCGGAGAAGAAAACATAAATCTTCCCGTCCTGCTGCAACACGCTGGGGCCTTCATTCACCATGTAGTTCACCATTTCCCAGGCGTACTGCGGGGTGGAGAGAAGGATCGTTTCCCCGGTGATCCGAGAGGGATCGTTGGGGTCCAACTGCGCCATATACAGGCTGGAACGCTGGATTTCGTTGCCTGCCCCCATCTGGGCCCAGATCACATAGCCGGTGCCGTCCACCTCAAAGTAGGTCATATCCAGGGTGGAGGTGGAACTGTAATTAGGAATGGTTGCAAAGGGGATTTCCTCACCCCAGTCGGCGGGATTCATGGGGTCTCCCCCTACCCGGCAGATTCGGGTGCAGGCTTGAATGTTGGTGGCGTAGTACATCACCCACTGGCCGTTGATGTAGTGCAGCTCCGGCGCCCAAAGCAGGCTGCCGGTCCAAAGGGTTACATCTTCCGCTTCCGCCAAGCCTTCAATGGTGTCGGCGTGGCGCAGGGTCACCCGGTCGTAGCTGGAACCGCTTTCATCGGCGTAGGAAGCGGTAAAGTAATAGCTGCCGTCCTCCGCCTGCACGATGTAGGGGTCTGCCCGATAGAGAATAAAGGGATTTTCATACTGGGTCTGCTCCACGGTGCCGGTGACGATATACCGGCCGGGCTGGGTGAAGTCCACCCCTTCCAGATCCCACTGAACCCCAAAGTCCTGGGTGGAACCATCGGTATAGGTGGCGGTGACGGTTTCCGGCATTTGAGGAAGCACCCCGGCGGAAGTGTGGATCTCCCCGATCTCCTCGATCCCGTTATTGGTGGGATTGGTCAGCCGGTTGATCAGCACAGTGTATTCCTCCTGGGTCAGGTACAGCACGCCGGCGGAATCCGCCAGGGCTTCTTCCGGCAAATCGTAGGGCGCATACACCGTAACCGGCTGGGCTTCTTCCTGGCTCAGCACCTGGCTGAAACCGGCGTCTACCAGGGTAATGTAGCTTTCTCCATCTTCACTGGTCCAACTGATTTGAACTTCCTCGGCGGCAGTGTACACCACGGAATGGATCTTTGCCACGTTGGTTCCCTCCTGCAAGGTCAGGGGGGTACCGCTGTCGTACTCCACCAGATTGGAACTGGTGTAGAACCACACCGTATCCTGCTCCATGGAGCGGGAGATTGCCAGAAGATAGCCGCTTTCCGGCTGCCGGGTCAGGGCGGCGGAGGTGAAGTACAGCCCGGTATCTTCACTGACGGTCCCATTATGGTTGGGCGCTACCTCCGACAGATCGGCATACAGCAGGCCGTTGCCGGAGTTGAGCTGGGTCACCTGCCCCTCCGAATCCACCGCCGCCAAATGGAGGCTGCCGTCCAGATCGGTGGTTCCGGTCATGTAGCCCAACACTCCGTAGGAATAGCCGCCGGTGACGGTAATGGTAAACTCCTTTTGCGCCGAACCTTCCCCATAGCTCAGGGTGGCGGTGAGGGTGACGGTTTGAGGCTGGGTGGAGTCGGTGTTCAGGCTGCCGTCGCTGCCCAGCACATCTTCCGCACTGCTGGACCAGGTGATGGTATCCTGGTTGCCGGTGGTGTCAGGCAGGGTCAGATCGGTGTACAGGTAGTCCGGCAGGTCTACCAGGGAAAGATAGTATTCTGCATCCACATCGGGGTCCTCCTCCTGGGGAAGTACCGTGAAGGTAAAGTCTTTGGTCAGAACCTGATCCCCGGCTGTCACCGAAGCGGTCAGGGTCACGGTGACAGGCTGGCTCCCCGCCGCCGGACGGAACACTTCCCCGCTTTCGGAAATGACCTGCGGCTGGCTGCTGGACCAGGTGATTTCATAATCCTGGCTTTGGGTAGGCAGCGTCAGGCTTTGGCGCAGCGTATCGCTTTCCTCCAAGTCAATGGCATCTAACGCCCACTGGGCCAGTATGGCTTCTTTTTGTTGATAAAGCTGTTGGACTTGAACCTGGTTCAAAGCGGTGCTGTAGATCCGCAGATCCCGGAAGGAGCCAGCCATCAAATTATCCTCATAAGAAGATGCGGCCAGATACACCACCAGATCCTCTCCCAGATCGGAGATGGTGCGGCTGAGGGTTACCGGTTCTCCGGCAGGGGCGCCGTTGACGTAAAGCATCAGGGTATTGCCCTCCACCACAATGGTGTACAGGGCCAATCCTTCCACGCTTTCCACGCTGTTGCCGGTGGGATCATTGGTGGCGGCAAAGCCCACCTCCGTCTCCCAGGGGGAATCGTTGGTAGAAACAGAATCGGTAAAGGCCAGCTTCACATAGCCGCTGGGGTTGGCGGGGTTAAGCAGCAGGTAATTGAGGGGATTGGACTCGGTGCTGCCCACGAAGAAGGCGGCATAGTTGCCGGCATCATTTTCATTTTCCGCCCAGAAGGAAATGGTCAAGGTGTCCTGTCCGTCCAGCATTCCGGTGGGAAGCTGGAGATAGTTTCCGGTGGACTTCGCCCCGCCCTCCAGATAGAGGACGCCGGAATCCAGAGAATAGCCTGTTCCGGTAATCACACCGTCAGCATTGTTGCCGGTGGCGTCGGACAGGTCGTATTCCAGGGGATAATAGGCCAGAAGGTCGTCATCGGAAGGCTGGATCTGCCAGCCGGGAGTGAAGGAAATCTCTTCCGCTGCATTATAGTTGTCGCTGACCTTTTTGCCCCAGACCTGAAGGTGGGTGTCCTGGTCGTAGCCGGTAATCACATAGCAGCCCCGGCCGTTTTCCTGATCCCAGCCGGGAAGCACCTTCAGCTGATCAATGCGGCCGGACTCGTAGAAGCAGTAAACGGTGTTTTCCCCGGTGAAGTCCCAGGTGCCGTCGCCCAGTTCGCTGGTAAAGGTTCCGTCGGCGTTAAAGGTCATTTCGGTGGAGGTGCGGGTAAGGTCGCTGTCGTCTTTGCTGAGGTCAATCCGCAAAAAGGTGCCTACCACAGCGCCGGGATCAACCTGCTGCTCCTCTTCCCCGTCGTAGAACGCCGCCACCATCAGCGGCCATCCTTCCTCGCTCCAAACCAGCTGGTGGCTCTGCATCCACAAACCGCCGTATTCTCCGTCGCCCAGATTGAGCCGGGAGTGGCAGTACAAAATCCAGGTGCCGTCCTGCTCCAGCACGGAGCAGTGGCCCAGACCCATCCAGGCGGCGCCGTAATCGTTGTCACCGCCGGGATACTGGAACCCGCTGGTGAGCTTATAGCCGATGTCGTTGTCTAAAGTGCCGGTGCTGTCGGTGGCCATATCGTTGCCCATATCGTCCAGGTAAGGGCCGGTGATGGATTCGCTCCGGGCTACCCGGACGTTGTAGTTGCTGTTCAAATCCCCGTAGGAGACAAACAGATAGTAATATCCGGTGTCGGAATTATAGCGAATGTAGGCGCCTTCCAACCCCTGACCCTGGGGGCGATAGGCGATGTTCACCGCCTCGCTGCTTTCGTCCAGAAATCCATCTTCCGTCAATTTCTGGATAAAGATGCCGGCTCCGTAGCTGCCCCAGGTCATGTACTGATCCCCGGTTTCCTCTTCGGTGACAATGCAGGGGTCGATGGCGTTGCCGGTGGTCCCCCAGCTTTCCTGGGTGGACTGCACCACAATGCCCTGGAAGACAAACCCGCCGTCCGGCCGGTCGGAGGTGGCCAGGGCGATGCAGGAGTTGCCGCTGCCGCCGGTGGAGCAGGAATAGTAAAGGCGGTATTCATCTCCTACCTTCACTACATCTGGCGCCCAGATGTTGTACACCGGAGTAATGGCGGTAATCTCATCGGTAATCAGGCCGGAAGTGTCAAACTCCAGCCGCTCCCAGCTGCGCATATTGGGGTCTTTGGTGCGGACCACCGTGAGCACCTCGCCGATACCGGTGCTGTAGACGTAGTAGTAGCCGCTGGCTTCATCGTAGAAGATGCTGGGATCGTGGATATTGGCGTCGTTGCCGTCAGCCAGGGAGTCCGGAAACTCCACGCCTCCCACCTCCTCAGCCGAAACCGGCAGCATCCCTGCGCTGAAGCAGGAGCATAGCATGGCAAAACTCAAAATCCATGCCAGAATGGAACGATTTTTCATCATGGTACCACCTTTTCCTTTCAGGATTTGTTTTCCACAATTATAACAAAAAACAATAAACATTGCAAGTAAATTTCGACAGAATTTACAGAATCCAGGTGTTCTTTTTTTGTTAGACGAAACTGACAAAACAACATTTTTTTGTAATCCAAGAAGAATAAAATATTTCAAAAGATGTGGAAAAAATAACACCTATGTGAAGTTTTCCTATTTACAATTTCAGGTGCGGTTGTTACAATGTGTTTACCGAAGAAACAGAAAACGAAAAGGAGAGCTTTTATGAAATACACGCCCGTTCCTTTATGCAGCTATGTCAACCTGTGGGACCCTTACTGCGCCAACGCAATTCAAAAAGAAGTGCAGTACCTCAAGCAATTAGAGCCGGAGCGGCTGCTCCGTCCCTTTTACCTGCAAGCCGGGCTGGACTCCTCCGCCCCGGCTTATGGGGGTTGGGAACAGACCCAGATCAAGGGCCATACCCTAGGTCACTACCTCACCGCCCTCTGCCAGGCGCAGCAGACCTTGGGTATCCCCTGGATCTTCCACCGGATCGACCAGATTTTACAGGGACTGCTGAAGTGCCAGCGGGAGGACGGGTATCTCTTTGCCTCGGAGGAAAGCCTGTTTGACGCTTTGGAACAGGGAAAACCCGCCTGGGTGCCTTGGTACACCATGCACAAGCTGTTAAACGGCCTTTGCTGCGCTGCCTGCACTCCGGGACATGAAGCCACCGCCCTGTGGATTGCCCGGCGGCTGGGGGACTGGGTGGCGAACCGGGTGCTTTCCTGGGACGAAGCCACCCAAAAGCGGGTGCTGGCGGTGGAGTACGGGGGAATGAACGACGCCATGTACCAGCTCTACCACTTGACCCAAGACCCCCGGCACCTGAAAGCCGCCCACCAATTTGATGAAACCTGGCTGTTTGCGCCTTTGGCAGAGGGAAAGGACATTCTCAACGGCCGC
>CAZWNI010000015.1:0-5720 GCA_964635385.1 uncultured Oscillospiraceae bacterium | reverse complement strand
AACACCACTATCCCCAAGCTGCTGGGGGCGGTGCGGCGGTACCTGGTGCTGGGGGAACGGGAGGAAGATCAGCCCTACCTGCAGGCAGCCGTCTCCTTCTGGGAGATGGTGGTGCGCCACCACAGTTACGTCACCGGGGGCAACAGCGAGTGGGAACACTTCGGCCCGGCCGACGTGCTGGACGGGGAACGCACCGGCTGCAACTGCGAAACCTGCAACAGCTACAATATGCTCAAGCTCTCCCAACTGCTGTATTCCATTACGGGAGAACGGAAGTACATGGATTACTACCAGTGGACCTACTACAACGCCATTCTGGCTTCCCAAAACCCGGACACCGGCATGACCACCTACTTCCAACCCATGGGCACCGGTTATTTCAAGGCTTTCTCCACCCCCTTTGACAGCTTCTGGTGCTGCACCGGCACCGGCATGGAGAACTTCACCAAGCTGGGGGAAGGAACCTGCTACTTCGCCGGATCGGAACACAAAGATCTGGTGCTGTGGCGGTATCAAAGCTCCCACATCGAAGGGGCGGACTACCAGCTTCGCATCTACGCCGACCTGCCCCGTTCCGGGGAGGTGGAAGTGCGGGTGCACCGGGCCCCGGAAGAAGGGTTTACCCTCTATCTGGCGGTACCCGACTGGTGCGCCGGAGTACCCACCCTGGAGAAAAACGGGCAGGCGCTGGATCTCACCCCTGACCAAAACGGACTGCTGGCGGCGCCGGTGAAACAGCGGGACAGCCTCCGGCTGACTTTATCCTTACAGGTGCAGGCCCACTTCCTGCCGGACAAAAAAGAAGCGGTGGCCTTTTCCTACGGCCCGGTGGTGCTCAGCGCCGATTTGGGGCAGCAGGACATGAAGTGCGGCGAAGTGGGGGTGAAGGTGACGGTGGCCACCAAGGAGGTCCCGGTGCGGGACTATATCCTGGTGGACGACCGCCAGCGCTGGCTGGAGCAGTTGAGCCAAAATCTGGTTCAGAAGCGGGGACAACTGGCCTTTACCCTGAAAAACATTCGGCAGCAGGACTCCTCCTTGGAATTTGTTCCCTACTTTTCCCAGCACGGCTGCCGGAGTGGCATCTATTTCTACCTGCTGGAGCCGGATTCTCCGGCTCTGACCCAGCACCTGATCCGCAGCAAAATGCAGCGGCGGGAGTACCGCTGCGAGGTGGACAGCCTGCCCATCGGCAACGACCAGTATGAGCTGCTCCACCAGGTGGCGGGAGAACACACCCATGCCGGCAGCGACTACTTTGAAAACTTCCGGGCGGCGGAGGAACAGGGCTGGTTTACCTACACCATGAAACTGAGCCAAACGCCCTGCTTTTTGCGGTTTTTGGTGCTGGCCAAGGAGGGCGTTCAGGACCTGACGGTCACCGTCAACGGCATACCCCTTGACCTTCAGCTTCTGCCCCACCAGGAGGGGGAAGATTTCGATACCTGCTGTTGCCCCCTGCCCCAGTCTCTTTGGGAAGAAACCACCCAAGCAGTGTTCCGCTTTGCTCCCAAGGAGGGAAAAACCTGCCGGATCTTCGGGCGGCTGGCGGTGTCGGAATACTACGACGCCGACCCCCACCCCCAGCAAATCCTCATTCGGGGCGGCTACCTGACCCCGGCCTTCTCCCCCCAGGAAACGGAATACACCCTTCACCCCACCGCCGGCCAGGAAGGGGGATTGCGGGTGGTTCCCCATCTGCCCACCGGGCTTTGCTACCTGCAAAACTTCCTGTTGGAGGACGAGGAAATGCGGCTCATGAAATGGCTGCCGGGAGACCGCTGGGAGATCACCTGTCTGGCGGAGGACCAGCGTACCGCCAAGCGGATCTGCCTTACTGTGGCAAAACCGGAATAAGATAAGACAAAACAACACCGCCCTGCCGGAAACCCAAGCCCGGCGGGGCGGTATCTGTTTGCAATCCAATTTACTTTTTCTCTTCCTGCTGCTTTAAGTAAGCGTAGATAAAGCCGTCCAAATCCCCGTCCATCACGGCGTTGACATTGCTGGTCTCGTAGCTGGTGCGGGTATCCTTGACCAAGGTATAGGGCATGAACACATAGCTGCGGATCTGGCTGCCCCAGGCGATTTCCTTATGCTCGCCTTTGATGTCCTCGATTTTGTCCAGATGCTCCCGCTGCTTGATCTCAAACAGCTTGGACTTCAGCATCTTCATGGCGGTGTCCCGGTTCTGGAACTGGCTCCGCTCGGTCTGGCAGGACACCACAATGCCGGTGGGAATGTGGGTCAAGCGCACCGCCGAAGAGGTTTTATTGATGTGCTGGCCGCCGGCGCCGGAGGAACGGAACACGTCCATCTTAATGTCCTCATCTCGCACGTCCACCTGAATGGTATCGTCGATTTCCGGCATCACTTCCAGAGACGCAAAGGAGGTGTGCCGCCGTCCGGAAGCGTCGAAGGGGGACACCCGCACCAGCCGGTGCACCCCGTTTTCACTGCGGAGATACCCATAGGCATTCTGGCCGTTGATCTGAATGGAGGCGCTTTTGATTCCGGCGTCGTCCCCAGGCTGATAGTCCAGAATCTGGTAGGTAAAGCCGTGCTTTTCCGCCCAGTGGGTATACATTCGGTACAGCATCTCCACCCAGTCCTGGGCTTCGGTGCCGCCGGCGCCGGCGTGGAAGGTCAAAATGGCGTTGTGGTCGTCGTACTCCCCGATGAGCAGGGTGGACAGGGTCTGTTCCTCCAAGTCGTGCTCAAAGGCTTCATACATCTCCTTGACCTCCTCCGCCATGGAGGGATCTTCTTCCTCCTCCGCCAACTGGATCATGGTTTCGATGTCGTCCGCCAGGCTTTCCAGCTTGTGATAATTTTCCACCTTATTCCGCAGTTGGGTCGTGCGGCGGAGAATCTCCTGGCTGGTTTCCATATTATCCCAAAATCCCGGTTCCGCAGCTTTATGCTCCAGCTCCTGGATCTCTTTCTCCGCCCGATCCAACTGGAGGGCGTCTTTCAAGTCCGTCAGTTCCGGACGGCGGTTATTCAATTTCACGCGAATGTCATCGTACTGAATCATAGGCGGTACTCCTTTCCAAAATCGCGCAGAAAAAACAAATGAATCAAAAGGTATAGCTTCCTCTCTGCGGGGTACAATAGCCTCGAAAGAGGTGATATTTTATGGCAAACAACAAAACCGGCCAAAACCGGAACATGAAAAACACCCAGAATGCTCAGAACTGCCCTGAAACCCAAAACACCCAGAGCATGCAGAACACCCAGAACAAAACTTCCAATAAATCCGCCAACAAGGCCAGCAATCAATCCAGCCAAAACTGCGGCCACTGATCCGGGCAAAGCGGGCTCCCAAACGGGGGTCCGTTTTTTATTTGCCTTTCCCTGGGGTTTGGGGTTGCTGCCAAAAGGCGTCAAACAGCTCTTCCAGCCTCTGCTCCTGTCCGGTCAGGGACAAATAGCCGAACAGGGCTTCAAAGCCGGTGGCACGGCGGTATTCCAGCACATCGGCGTGCCGGGGTACATGGCTGGAAGCGTTTCGCCCCCGCTTATAGATTTCCAGCTCTTTTGGGGTAAGCATAGGCTCCAGAATCTCCATGGCCTGGGACTGGTAGTGGGCGCAGACCCGCTTCACCGTTTCCCGGTGCAGGGCAGAAACCCCCAGCCGGGTAGTCTCAATCAGGCGGCGGCGCACCATAAGCTCATACACCACATCTCCCTGGTAGGCAAGCACCAGGGGATTTAATTGTTTGGGGGAGTCCAAATTCCTCCCCTCCTTTCCTCAGGGGACAAAGTCGAAGGCGAATCCGGCCAGTTCCACCGTATCCCCTTCCTGAATGCCCAGTTCTTCCAGTTTGTCGATGACGCCGCTTTCCCGCAGCACTCTCTGGAAATACTGGAGGGAAGAATAGTCGTCCAGGTTGACCCCTTCCAGCAATTTTTCCAAGAAGGGGGCTTCCACCTGATATACCTTGTTTTCCACAGTGACCTTGAACTCCCGGCTGAGCTGGCGGCTGCGCCGTTCCTGGGGGGTGATGGGCTGGGCTTCAAAAGCGCGGATCGGCGGAAGCTGGGCCAGCCTGGCCGCCAACAGGTCCGCCAGCTCTTTGGCGCCTTTGGTGGTGGCGGCGCTGATGGGATAGCATTCCAGCCCCCGCTCCCGGATAAATTGGGTAAACTCTTCAATCTGTTCCGGCGAGGCCAGGTCCGCCTTATTGGCGGCCACAACCTGGGGGCGCTGGGCTAATTCCGGGCTGAACCGTTCCAGTTCCCGGTTGATGGCCAAAAAGTCCTCTTTGGGGTCCCGGCCTTCGCTGCCCGCCACGTCTACCACATGGAGGATCAGCCGGCACCGCTCCACATGGCGGAGGAAGTCATGGCCCAGGCCCACTCCATCGCTGGCCCCTTCAATGAGGCCGGGAATGTCCGCCATGACATAGCTGGAACCGGTGTCCTGCTTTACCACGCCCAGCACCGGCGTGAGGGTGGTGAAGTGGTAGTTGGCAATTTTGGGCTTGGCGGCGCTGACGACGCTGATGAAGGTGGATTTGCCCACGTTGGGGAAGCCCACCAGCCCTACGTCGGCCAGCAGCTTCAATTCCAGGGTAACATAGCCCCCTTCTCCGGCGGTACCGGGCTTGGCAAACCGGGGAATCTGCCGGGTAGCGGTGGCGAAATGCTGGTTGCCTGCGCCCCCCTTGCCGCCCTGGAACACCAGCACCGGTTCTTTTCCGGATGCATCGGCCAGCAGCCGTCCGGTATCCGCTTCCCGCACCAAAGTGCCACGAGGTACCGGGATAATCAAATCGGCGCCGCTTTTTCCGGTGCAGCGGTTGCCGCTGCCGGGAGCGCCGTTTTCGGCGATATACTTGCGCTTATAACGAAAATCCACCAGGGTGGAGGTGTGGTCGTCGGCCACGAACAGCACGTCTCCCCCTTTGCCGCCGTCTCCCCCATCGGGGCCGCCGGCGGCCACATATTTCTCTCGGTGGAAGGAGACACAGCCGTTGCCCCCGTCCCCCGCCTTCACATAAATCTTTGCCTGATCGACAAACATGGCGGCTCCTTTCTGCACAAAAAAGCGTGCCGCAGCTTCTTCCGGGCACGCTTCATTGTTGCTATCATCACTTAGACTGCGGGATAGACGCTGACCTTTTTCTTGTCCTTGCCCATCCGCTCGAACTTCACGGTTCCGTCGATCTTAGCGAACAGGGTGTCGTCGCTGCCCCGTCCGACATTTTCACCGGCGTGAATGTGGGTGCCTCTCTGGCGAACCAGAATGTTGCCGGCCAGCACAAACTGACCGTCGGCACGCTTGGCGCCCAGCCGCTTGGATTCGGAATCACGGCCGTTCTTGGTAGAACCTACGCCCTTTTTGTGAGCAAAAAACTGCATGGATAAACGCAACATGGTCTACACCTCCAGATTTTTCAAAGTTATGGTTTTTGGGTAATCTTCCGCCAGCAGGCTCATCTGCAAAAACAGGGCCTTCAGAAATGCCTGGGCCGCCTGGCTGTCGGAATCCTCCGGCAAAGTACAGGTAATCTTATTTTCTTCCACCCGAACCTGTGCCGGAACTTTCAGCACCTCGGTAATCCCATTGAGCACGGTCTGCAAGGCGCTGGTGACGCTGGCACAGACAATGTCCTCCCCTTTGGGAGCGTAGCCAGCATGTCCGCTCACCGAAACTTCAGTGACACGGCTTCCCTTCCGGGAAAAAACAGCGAAAATCATACATTAAGCGTGGA
>CAZWNI010000014.1:0-17672 GCA_964635385.1 uncultured Oscillospiraceae bacterium | reverse complement strand
ACCAAATTTTTTGCTCGTTTTTTTTTTTTTTTTCTTAATCGAGATGGAGACTCATTTGCGCCCAGGAAAAAAAGCCAGGAACGCAGAAAGCATTCCTGGCTTGAATGAACTTTGTCCAGAAAAACAGCCCGTCAGATAGCGACAGGCTGTTTTCGTTTTGGCCGTTTGTCGGAAAGGCGTTCGTCCCCCAACAAAACGCCTTTACGGCCCTCATGGAGATACTTCAGGGTATCTCTAACGTAATCGGCTCCGGCGGCTTTAAGCTGCCGATTTCCCCCAAACGGCAGGCCCGCAAACAGAGTCGTTCTGGTAAGGAAGCATTCCCTCTGTGTAGGGCGCCCGCCTTACAAGATAGACAATACTGGATTTTGCGGAAATTGTCAATGGAACTGGGAAAAAATCGGCGCACTGTGTAGTTTCCTGAATCCAAAACAGAAGGAATTGTGCAATGTTTTCAAGAAAATTGGGTGCTGGTCGGATCGCTGCCGGTGAAGATGACCCAGCTGGTGCCGGGATTCACCAATAATTCTGCACCGGAAGCGTCGGTAAAGGTCAGCTGGGAATCGGCGCTGCCTTTGCTCCAGGAGATGGGCTGGGCGGTGCCCTGACTGATATAGTAGCCGCTGCCGGAGGACAGGTCAATGTCCTTGTGGACGCCGTCTTCCATCAGGCTTACACTGGCGTACAGTACAAAGGCGTTGTCTACATACACCGTTTCCCCGGTGTTGCCGTCTGTTTCGGTGGTGCCGAATTCCCCTTTGGCGTACCGGCCGGTTTCGGCGTCGTAGGTGAAGGTGGCGGTGACCTCTCCGGTCACCGGGACCACCACCTTGCTGGCCGCAATGGAACCGGTGGTGTTTCCGGCGGAATTAAAGGAAAACAGGGTGGTGTACCCTTCCTCTTCCAGGTCTGCGGATATTGCCTCCAGCCCCTGGCTGATACCGTCCGGTTCAATGAACCGGGTGTGTTCCAGGTCACGGCCTAAGCTCCGGTCGGTGATGAAGTACCGCTCCCCGTAGATCATGCCGTCCAGATGATCCACCCCGTATTGGGAAATGGCGTCGTAGGCAAAATCGCTGCCGCCCCAGTGAATCAGAATGGCATCGGCTGCGGCAGCCAGCTCCACAAAATCGTGGCGGGCGCTGCGCAGGGAACCGTAGCGGGGGGCTTGGCGATAGTCGGCGGTCAGAGCCAGCAGCCGGGTGCTGGCCCCTTCCACCGGTAACTCGTAGATTACGTCAAAGTTGGCGATGCCGTTGTGGGGAAAGGCAGCTTTGGCGTTGTTGATGATAAAGGCCACCGGCCGGGTGTTTGCCATGTCCTGGGACAAAGTCTGGGTGCCGGTCAGGGGGTTGATGATCAGCGTCTCTTCCTCCTCTGCCGGGTCCGTCTCTTCCTGGGACTGCTGGGTGGACAGGGTTTCTTCTGCTTGGCTGGTTGAAGGGGAGATGGTGAAAAAGTCCAGCCCGATCCCCGTGCTGTTGGGGTGAAACAGAGCCCAACCCCCCAGCAAGATCAGAGCCGCCCCTGCCAGAGCCAGCAGCACAGCGGCGGCCACACGGCCTTTGGCAATTTTCCTTGTTCTCTTTTTCAGCGTTGTCATGGAAACGGTCCTTTCTCTGGGAAGCTGAAATTAAGGATTCGCACCGATCAGTTGCAGTTGGGCGGCCAATTCGCTGCCATCGGTGAGCTGCTCGATGGAGAAGAGCAGCAAAGTGGAGGTGTATTCTTCCGGGTGCAGGTTGGCGAGCTGCTCCTGGGTGGCGTCGGAAAGATGCACCACCGTCACCTGCCGGTAATGGAGGGTCAGGAAAGGAACGATGGGATTGGTGTAGTCATCGGTAATCAACAGCAGGGAGCGTTCGCCGGCGCTGTCGGTGGAGATGTCCGCAACACCCCAGCCGCTGCCCAGATAATAGCTCATGGGATCTCCAGAGTCCAGATATTCCGGGAAATACAGGGATTGGGACTGTGTGGCGTACCCGTCATACTGCAAATTCACTTCCGTGACCTTGCCGCCGGTTTTGCTGTGGTATTCGTCCAGGGTGTCCCCCGAGCCGGTGTGGATCATGGTGCGGCGGTACAGATTGCCGTAGATCCCGTTGGCAGTGTGGCAGATGTCGAAGGATTCCAGCCCCAGAGCACTCTGTCCCAATGCCCGGATCAGGGAGCGGTAGCAGAGATAGCTGCCGTAGCTGGTGAGCCGGTTGTCGGTGGTATAGTATATGTTGCCGTTTTGTTCGGAAGTCAGCACCGAATACAGATCAATGGTGCGGGTTTTGTCCAGAACGCTGTAGGCGTCTACCATAAGCTGGCTTTCATCTAGCAGGTCGGGGGTGCTGGGGAGCTGATCCTCGTACACCGTCCACGCCGAGGGAATCAGTCCGATGACGCTGTTGCTTTGGCGGTTCAAAAATTCGGAAATGGCGTCAATGGCGGGTTGGGCCTCCGCAGCGGAGCCGGTGATCTGCTCCACCTGGCGGTCTTCCAGCAGGTACACTTGATCCACCTGGCCCAAATTCAGAAACGCCGCCATGCGGTTCGCAATCGGCGCCAGCAGATCCCGCAGAGGGAAATGTTCTTCCACATAGGTTTCCAGGGAAGTTTGGGTGGTTTGGTCCAGTACGCCGGAGAGGGTGACCTGCGGCAGGGAGGGAAGGCTTTCCCACCGGGTGACGGAATACTCCGACTTGGGAGAAAACAGGGTCAAAAGCCCCATGATGCAGAGGACGCCGCCGCCCACCAGAGCGGGAATGAGCTTGGCGTCAAATTTGTGTTTCATAGCGGCGTCGTTCTCCTTTCTGAAAAGCTGCGCCCTGCCGCCGTCAAAACCGCATCAGGTCCAGGCAGGGATCGGTGTGGGTGGAAAGCAGATAGAGCAGGCACCCCAACAGCCCCAGGGTTTGGGCCGCTCCCATTCCGATCCGGGACAGGGTGGGGAAGCGCCGCAGGGACCACAGGTAAATTTTATGCCAAATGCTGCTGGAACAGAAGATGGCCAGCAGCAGAACAGGCCAGAAGTAGGACAGGAAGAACCACCCGGTTTCGTCCGCCAGCACTCCGGTGGCTCCAAACATCGCCCCCAGGTAATTTACCATCTGGGCAGCATCTGAGGCGGACAGGATTACAAATCCCACCAGCAGTACCAAAAGGGTGTAGAGCCGCCGCACCAGTTTGGGCAGCTTGGCCAGCAGGGAGGAGAGGAAGGTGGTTTCCAGCAGAATGAAAAAGCAGATCCACAGCCCCCACAGCAGCCCCAGCAGATGGTTGCCGAACCAAAGGCCCATGCAGACCCATAGGATCAGCATTTTCAGGCAGGCGGAGAGATAAAGCAGCCGGTCCTCTTTTCCACCGCCGATTTTGGGCAGGGCGTACCGGGCGATCCAACTGGAAAGGGACAGGTTGAACCGCCGCCAGAATTCCACCACGCTTTTGGCGGCAAAGGGCTGGCGGAAGTTCACCGGCAGGGTCATTCCGAAAATCCGGGCCAGGCCCCGCGCCATGTCAGCGTAGCCGGAGAGGAAATAGGTGAACCCAAAGGCAAAGCAGAACGCCCCCGTCCAGGCGGTGAGGACGCTGAGCTGTTGGGCGCCCAGCGATTGGATCACCTTCCAGCCGTTGAGGAGGGTGTCGGCAAACAGCAGCTTTTTCACCAGTCCCCAGACAAAAAGATGGTACCCTCTGGCAATCCGGGCGGAGTCCGGGTTGGTGAGCCGAAGCTGACGCTGCATCTCCCCGTAAGGGGTAATGGGTCCGCAGACGGCGGTGGGGAAAAAGGCCATGCCAGCCCCCAGCCGGATAAAACTCTTCTGCACCTTTACCTTTTCCTGGTAAAGGTCTTTCAGGTAAGAAATCCCCTGGAGCTGGTATACCGAGATCCCCAAGGGAAACGCCATGGCGTTTAAGGAAGTGCTGAGATAAAGGTCGGAAAACAGATGGAATTTGAACACCAGCAGCATTCCCAGGTTCAATCCCAAGGCGCTCCAGAACACAGCCCGGCGCAGTCCCTTTTTCCCCTGCCACCGGTTTATCAGCCGCCCGGCAAGGTAGTAGATGAGAATGGCGGCCAGCAATAGGGGAAGGTAGAGGGCGTCGCTGAAGGCGAACCAAACCAGGCCGGCGGCGAACAGAACGGTGATCCGGTGCCGTTTGGGGGTGAGAAAGTACGCCGCCAGTGTCAGGGGCAGAAAGAAAAAGAGAAACAGCAGATCGCTGAAGGCCATGTCTTTCTCCTTTCAGAAGCTCACAAGGTTTCACACAGCGCCGCCAACCCCTCATAATCGGTGTAGCAGTGAAGAATGGCGCGCATGGCTTTGGCAGAAAGATAGCTGGGCAGTCCGAAATGAGCCAGCACCTTCTGCCGCTTTTGGGCGCTGCCCTCCTGTCCATTCAGTCCCAGATGGTAAAACTGGGCGGGGGTAAAGGGCGGGGGGGCTTCGCTTTCCCGGTCGTCCGTCAGCCCTTGCTGGCGCAGCAGCGCTTCCAACTGCTGGGGGGAAAACCCTTCCACGCCTAAAAGCCCTTCCTTTGAAGGGGCGGATTTTCGCCGTTCCCGCCCGGCAATTTGGGGAATGTACAGGTGCAGGACGTTTTCATCTCGGGTCACGGATTTGATGTAGTTGCGGATACGGAAACCTGCGCTGTCCGAATCGGTAATCACCACCAACCCTCTGGTTTTGGCTAAATGGGCCAGGGCGGCGGATTTTTCTTTGTCGGAAAAGATGCGGAAGCCTTCGGTGGTGAAGATGGGGGCGTCCAGTACGGCGGATAAGGCGATTTTGTCGTAGCGGCCCTCCACCACTACGGCTTGTTTAATGTGCAGCAAATCCAGCGCCCCTTTCAATGTGTCAGCGGACTCCGAACCGGGTTTAGGCGGGGCGGAGAGCCGGATAGATTGCATTTATTATAGCACACCGCCGGGACGTTGACAATAAATTCCCGGTTTTTCCTTTTCTGTTTTGCCCTGGTGAACGCCTGCGTTCGGTCCGGAAATTTTCCTGTCTGCCCCAAAAACCCCCTTTTTGGCGGAAAAAACTGGGAAAATAATATTTCCACCCCCATTTTTCCTGTTTTTCAAATTGACTTTAGTCTACTAATGTGATAATATAAGAAAGGTTTGCAGGGAATCCCTGTTCAGCCGATATTTTTCAGAAATGAAAAGCAAGGGAGAGAATGAAACATGAAGAAAATGAAGCGGATTTTGGCGGCGGTTCTGGCTGCCGCAACGTTGTGCCTGACGGTCACCGGCTGCTCCAGCAGCAGCACCGACGACGACAACACCATCGTTGTGGGCCTGGACGTAGGCTTTGCCCCCATGGGCTTCGAGCAGGACGGAGAGATTGTAGGATTTGACATCGACCTGGCCCGTGCCGTCATTGAGGACAAAATGGGCATGACCGTGGAGTTTCAGTCCATCGACTGGGGTTCCAAGGAAGCGGAACTGAACACCGGCAAGGTGGATCTGGTGTGGAACGGCCTGAGCCGCTCTGAGGAACGGGAAGAGAATATGGCCCTCACCAAATCCTATTTGAAGAACGACCAGATTCTGGTGGTAAAGGCCGACTCCGGCATCACCTCCAGCGCCGACCTCACCGGAAAAGTGCTGGCCATGCAGGAAGGCTCCACTGCGGAAGACGCCTGGGAAACCTTCTCGGAAGAAAACGCTGACATTACCCCCTCCACCATCAACCTGCTTTCCGACAACGTCATCTGCCTCACCGAATTGGTGCAGGGCAAAGCGGACGTAGTGCTGATGGACTCTGTGGTGGCAGAATACTATCTGTCCACCAACGACGAATACAGCGACCTGATTATTTTAGATGATGTGATTGCCAGCGAAGAGTACGCCGTGGCTGCGGCCAAGGACAACACCGAACTGCGGGATCAAATCAATGAAGCCTTAGCGGAATGCGTAGCGGACGGCACTGCCGCTGCGATCTCTGAAAAGTGGTTCGGAAGCGACATCATTTATTGGGAAGAGTAATCATCTCTTCGGGGATATGGACGAGCCGGCAGATGCAATAAGCTGCCGGCTTTGTCCGTGAAGCAACGAAAAGGAGTTTTCCATGGAATTTTCGGAACTGATGAGCGCCCTTTGTTCCGGCGCACTGCTGACTCTTCAGGTTTTTATTATTGCGCTGCCCTGTTCTTTGGTGCTGGGCATTCTCATCACCTTAGCGGTGCGCAGCCGCATCACCCCTTTGCGCTGGATCTTTAACGCCTATATCTATGTACTGCGGGGCACTCCGCTGCTGCTGCAAATGCTGTTTTTGTTCTACGGCCTTTACTACATTCCGGTGATCGGTCCCTCCATTGCTCTTCAGGATCGAATGACCGCCTGCTGTGTGGCCTTTATTTTGAACTACGCCGCTTATTTTGCGGAGATCTTCCGGGGCGGTTTGCTGGCAGTGGATTCCGGCCAGTACGAGGCGGCCAAGGTGCTGGGCTTAAATAAGGTCCAGACCTTTTGGTATGTGGTCTGCCCCCAGATGTTCCGGGTGGCGCTGCCCAGCTTAGGCAATGAGACCATTACTTTGGTGAAGGACACTTCCCTGATCTTCTGCCTGGGTCTCCACGAGCTGCTGCAAAACGCCACCAGCCTGGTAAACACCTACGCCGATTTCACTCCGTACGTCTACTGCGCCGTGTTCTACCTGATCCTTACCACCATTCCCACCGTCTTGATCCGCAGGTTGGAAAAGCGGTTTAATTTCCAGTAAAGGAGAAAGCCTATGTCTGAACAGATGAAAGATTCCATCATGCTGCAGTTGGAAGGGGTGACCAAATCCTTCGGGAAAAACCAGGTGCTGAAGGGGATTGACCTGACCGTGCGCCGGGGGGACGTAATCGCCGTCATCGGATCTTCCGGGTCTGGCAAATCCACCATGCTGCGGTGCATGATCGACCTGGAAAAGGTCAACGGCGGCAGCATTTACATCAAGGGAAGCCCCCTGGTGGAAAATGGAATTTATGTCAGAGCCAAAGAGATTCATCAGTTGATTTTGCAGATGGGAATGGTGTTCCAGCATTTCAACCTGTTTCCCCACCTTACCGTAAAGAAAAACCTGCTGCTGGCCCCCAAACTGGTGGAAAAGCGGGACAAAGACCGGGCGGAACAGGACGCCATGTATTATTTGGAAAAGGTGGGCCTGGCAGATAAGGCGGACGCCCTGCCCAAAGAGCTGTCCGGCGGCCAGAAGCAGCGGGTGGCCATTGCCCGGGCGCTGATGATGAAGCCGGATATCCTCCTGTTTGACGAACCCACCTCCGCCCTGGACCCGGAACTCACCGGGGAGGTGCTGGCCATTATGCGCCAGCTGGCTCAGGAAAAGATGACCATGGTGGTGGTGACCCATGAAATGGGCTTTGCCCGGGGCGCCGCCAATAAAGTGGTATTTATGAACGACGGGGTGATTCTGGAAGAGGGCAGCCCGGAAGAGGTGTTTGGCCAGCCCAAGCATGACCGTACCCGTGAATTTCTGCGGAGTATGGATCTGGGGTAAGCCCTTCAGATCCGGAAAGGAGACCCCTATGAACCTTGTCTTTGCTTCTGATTCCTTTAAGGGCTCCCTTTCCTCCCAGACCATCGCCCAGGTCCTCGCCGAGGAAGCACAGTTGGCTTTCCCCGGCTGCGGAACCGCTTCGGTGCCGGTGGCAGATGGAGGAGAGGGCACCTTAGATGCTGTGCTGTCCGCTCTGGGAGGCAGCCGCCGGAAAGTGGACATTTCCGGCCCCCTTTTTGAGCCGGCGCAGGCAGAGTACGGCCTGCTGGAAAATCACACCGCCTTGATTGAACTGGCTCAGGCGGCGGGGCTGACCCTGGTGCCCCCTTCCCGCCGGGACCCCCGCTACACCACCACCTATGGGGTAGGGGAATTGATCTTAGATGCTTTGGAGCAGGGCTGCACCACCATCTATCTGGCGTTGGGCGGCAGCGCCACCAACGACGGCGGCATCGGCGCCATGAGCGCTCTGGGCATTCGGTTTCTGGACGACCGGGGCCGGGAGCTTTCCGGAGTGGGGGCGGACTTGCCCCAGGTGCGGCACATTGACCGCAGCGGCCTGCACCCGGCGGCGGCCCGCACCAAATTCATTGTCATGAGCGATGTGACCAATCCTCTGCTGGGACGGCAGGGCGCCACCTATACCTTCGGCCCCCAAAAAGGGGCGGAGGAAGCCCTGCTGAAAGAGCTGGAAAGCGGCATGGACCGCTATGCCCGTCTGGTAAGCCAAACCACCGGCGTGCCCGTAGCTGCGGTGCCGGGAGGCGGGGCTGCTGGGGGAATGGGCGCCGCCTGTTTGGCTTTTTTAAGGGCGGAAATCTGCTCCGGTATCCAGACGGTGCTGGATTTGGCGGACTTTGATTCCCTGTTGGCCCAGGCAGACCTGGTAATTACCGGGGAAGGCCGGCTGGACGGCCAGTCGGTGCAGGGCAAGACGGTCAGCGGCATCGCCCGCCGCTGTCAAAAGCAGGGAGTGCCGGTGCTGGCCATTGCCGGGAGTTTGGGAGAGGGATATGAAGATCTGCTTTCTCAGGGGATTTCCGGAATTATGACCCTTCCCGACCGTCCCATGCCGGAGCAGCAGGCCATGGAGGAAGCCCAGGAATTGTACCGCAGCGCTGCCCGCCGGGCATTTTTGCTGCTGAAGCTGGGCCAGCGGCTCCAGGGGAGGAGCTGAGATGGAGTGGAAAACCAAAGCGCTGCTGCTGGCAGCGGCTGCCGGCGGGGTGTGCTGGCAGAATGTGTGGGTGGATCATTCCCGCCGGGTGATTGTGGATTCCCGCCTTCCCAAGCCCTTTGACGGCTTTACCATTCTCCACCTCTCTGACCTGCACTTCGGGCAGTCTTCCTTTGTCCGGCGGCAGACCCTTTCCCGGAAATACGGCCGTCCCGATCTCATTGCCGTTACCGGCGACCTGCTGGACCGGGACGACCCGGAATACCTTCGGGCGGCAGCGGACTGGGTGAAGCAGGCCGCAAAGACAGCCCCGGTGTGCTTCGTCCCCGGCAACCATGAAGCCAAGATGAAAGCACGGTATCCCTTCCTTCGGAAAACCTTGGAGCAGGCCGGGGCAAAGGTGCTGGAGGACCGGGGCGTGCTGTGGAAGCGGAGCGGGGAAACCATCGCCTTGCTGGGGGTAAGGGACCCGCAGTTTTTTGAACCCGAAGGGTTTTCCGCCGCCCTCCACCGGCTGGCGCAGGGCAAACCGGAATTTTCCATTCTCCTGTCCCATCGCCCGGAACGGCTGGCGCAGTATGCCAAAGAAGGTTTTTCCTTGGTACTTTCCGGCCACGCCCATGGGGGACAGGTGCGGCTGCCGGGCATCGGCGGGCTGTACGCCCCGGACCAGGGGATTTTCCCCCGCTATACCTCCGGGCTGTACAGCTTGGGCTCCACCCGCATGGTGGTAAGCCGGGGCGTCGGAAACGGCTGCGGTTTCCCCCGGCTGTTGAACCGCCCGGAAGCCTCGGTTATTGTTCTGCGCCGGAATGGGTAACGCTGCAAGCATGAAACCGGAGCGTCTTTGTCTGTCCCCGGCCGGACTTGATGATTTGTGCAATATAGGCAAAAAATTTCCCGACTGCTTGGCTGCAGTCGGGTTTTGCTTTCGCTTTTTTCGGCTTTTTATTCTTCCGGCATTTCCCAGTTGTGGAACACATTCTGAATGTCGTCGTCGTCTTCCAGGTTGTCCAGCAGCAGGTTCATTTTACGGATATCCTCCTCGTCGGTGAGGGTCACATAGGTGCTGGGCACCTGCTCTACTTCAGCGCTGACCACGGTGTAGCCTTTGTCTGCTAAGTATTCCCGGACTTCGCTGACTGCGCCGGGTTCGCATTCGATTTCAATGGCGTCTTCGCCGAAATCCATGTCCTCGGCGCCGGCTTCCATTACGTCTTCCATCACGGCGTCTTCTTCCAAGCTGCCGTCGTTTTCCAACACCACAATGCCCTTTTTGGAGAACAGATAGGACACGCAGCCGGTGTTGCCCAGATTGCCGCCGAATTTGTCAAAGAAGTGGCGCACGTCCGCTGCGGTGCGGTTGCGGTTGTCGGTAAGGGCTTCCACAATCACCGCTACCCCGTTGGGGCCGTAGCCTTCGTAGACGCAGTCTTCGTAATTGTTCTTATCCCCTTCCCCTGCGGCCTTTTTGATGGCACGCTCGATGTTGTCATTGGGGACGTTGTTGGCTTTGGCTTTGGCAATTAAATCTCTTAATTTTCCGTTGACCGCCGGGTCCGGGCCGCCTTCCTTGATGGCAACTGCCATTTCACGGCCGATCTTGGTAAAGACCTTGGCCCGCTGGCTGTCGCTCTTTTCCTTTTTGTGCTTTATGTTGGCCCACTTGGAATGTCCGGACATAACTGATAACTCCCTTTCAAGCGTATTCTAACAATTTATGTTACCACAAAACAGGGGAAAAGGCAACCCCGGCTTTCACAAAAAACAGAGACAGCTTGGTTTTGCCGCAAAAAAGCCTCCCTTGCAGGGGAGGCCGCAGGCAGATGCCTGTTTAAGAAGACAAGGAATCCAGTTCCAGATATGCTCCGCCGAAAGCCTGAACCACTTCCAGTTCCGGGCTGTTTAATAAGGCGGTGGGACTGGCCATCAGCCCGTCCAGTTGAAGGTCAACTCCAACCAGCGCATAGGCGTACCACACCAGAGAAGCGCACTGCACTGATTGAGGCGGCTCTACCGGCAGGGAAGGGAGGAGGAACCCGGAGAATAGGTCGTAGGGCAAGCCCTTTAGGTTCTCCAGCGCCGCATCGGCTGCTTGCTGTCCCACGGTCTGGGTGTCGTAGCAGTCGGATTTCAGCCTTAACTGTACCACGGAGGGATAGTCCCGCCAATGAGATGCGGAGAGGACCATGGAATCGGTGCCCATGGTGGCGGCTTCCAAGGTCACTGCCCGATCCCCGTCCACCACCAGGGCGGCGTGGCCGTGGCGGTAGCCTACGGTGTGGGAGTTTAGGCTTATTAAAATGTCCCCCGTTTGCAGATCGTAGAAGGCAGGCTGCCGGGTATCTGCCAGAAGTTCCTCGCTGCTGGTCAGGCCGTTGTCCACGCACTCTGTGCTTGGCTGGGCAAACCAGGCCTGCTGGCACTCCAGCAGATATTCTCCGTTCCGGTCTTCCAGTACGGCCTCCAAACCGGACTGGCCCAGCCCGGTCTGCTCCATGAGAAGCGACTGTTGCTCTTGGCTCAGCGTTTCTCCCTCGTCCACCAGTTGGCAGAGATCGGTGATGTCTACCTGCTCCAACTGGGTTTGAGCCGCCGTCACCCCCGGCTCCCGCATCAGTTCGGCGCAGGCACGGACCGCAATGAATACCAGCAGTGCCGCCAGCACCAGGCAAACTCGTTTCGGCCACCTTCGACTCAATTTGTGTTCCTCCCCGCTGTAGGTTTGATAGACAAAACGCATACCAGCAAAATCCGGTTGGGTTTCTCTCGTTTTTTGCAAAGCAAAATGACCGGCTGGACAGAAACATCGCAAGATGTTTCTGGGTCAGGTCAAGAGAGGAACCGTAATGGTTGCCTTTGGCAGCCATTATACCACATCAGCGGGGAATTCTGCAAGAAAGCTACAGCAGCAGGTATAAAATGGCCAGCAGCAGCTTGTGATCCGCTCCTTCTTTGTAAAGCAAATACCCCAGCCCCAGCAAAAGCAGCTGCTCTTTGTCCAGTCCGGTGCTGCGCAAAATCCCCTCTGCCAGTCCGGTTTTCAGGGCGGGAGGCGTCGGCTCCGGTTTGGGCTCTTGGTTCGGCGGGGAAGGCGGCTCCGGGTTTGGCGGCGGATTGGGCTGAGAGGGGCGCCTTTCTTCTTCCGGATGCACCCTGGCCTGAGCCTGCCGCTGCATTTCCATCACCCGGTGGACGGCGTCCTGCATCATGTCCTGTTCCCGGTTAGAAGCCATCTAGCAGCCCTCCCAACATTCCGGAATCCTTGAGTGACGGCAGCACCTTCATCAGCCGCAGCAAGGTCACTGCCTGTTTGGCTTTTTTTTGCCGCTTTTCGCTGAGCAGGGGAGCCAGCGCTTGGAGCAGGCGGATGCTGTCGTCCTCCTGATGCATCTCCTCCATCAGTTTCCCCAGTCCGCCCAGCAGGGCAGGGGAGAGCTGGTTTTCCTGGGGTGTTTCTTCCGGTTCGGCTTGGGAAAGCATTTGCTGCACATTTTCCAGTTGTTTTTGTCCTTCCGGAGTGGAGAGGAATTGAGACAGTCCTGCCAACAGTTCTTCCATAGCCAAACCTCCTGCCTTCGTTGCCGTGCTATTTCCAGTATTTTTTCATCATTTCCTGGGCTTTGGGCGTCTGCATCATCTTTTCCGCCAGCTTAGGGTTTTGCAGAAGCTGATGGAACAGTTTGCTCTGGGCGGGCGTCATTTTGGCGGCAATCTGATCCAGTTTGCCGCTGTCGATTTTGGATTTCAGCGCCTCCGGCGAGGTGTTCAGCATCTTGCTAGCCTGGGTCATCAGCCGCTCCAGTGCGGGGCCTTCCGGTAATTTCATGGGAAATGCACCTTCCTTTCCTCCTTTACCTTATGCAGCCGGACGGTTGTTTGTGTTCCCGGATTATGGTATAATCATTGCCAAAGGCAAAATCAGCGGCTTTTGCTTTGCCGCCCGAAAAGCAGGGGAATCCAGTCCGAATTATGGCGCATCGGCGCAGAACCGGAGGTTTGTGTTTTTGCCGCACCCTGCTGGTCCGGGAGGAAGCCGATGAAACAATTTCTGAGAAAAAGAAGCGCAGGAAAGGGGAGGGGACGTGTGACCGAAATCGTCGTATTCAGCGACACCCACGGCCGGTACGACCTGGTGAAAAAGCTGGTGGAGCGCCATGAAAAGACGGCGAAACTGTTTTTGTTCTGCGGAGATGGGTATCCCCAGATCCAAACTCTGCTGACCTACCACCCAGACCTTCCCGTCCGCTGTGTCCGGGGCAACTGCGACCCCTTTGATTGCACCTGGCCGGTGGAAGATCTGGTGGAGGTGGACGGAGTCAAGATCTTTTTCACCCACGGCCACAGGTACCAGGTGGGCTGCGGTTTGGAAGAATTGGAGCTGACCGCCCGGGATCTGGGAGCAGACATCGCCTGCTACGGCCACACCCACGTCCGCCTGGAAGAGTACCGCCAGGGATTGTACCTCTTTAACCCCGGCAGCGCAGGCCGCAGCCGCATGGGGAAAAACAGCTACGGTGTGCTGGAACTCAGCGATGCGGGGATTTTCACCCGGATCTGCGATTTGTAAAGGAGAATGTGTTATGACCCCAACCCAGCTTTGGCAGCGTTATCGAAAAGATCATTCTCGTGCGGCGGACGCCCTGGTGTCCTCCTATCATTTCGGCGACACCAAAGAGGAGGCCAACGCCGCCGTCACCCGAATCTGCCTGGGAGAAAAAACCGGCTGCATCAGCTTCCCCCAAGTCTTTGAGGCCCAGGGCGCTCCCTGCCCCCAGCCCGGAGACTATGCCGTGATCACCGACTTTGCAGGAAACGGCATCTGCGTTATCCAGGTTTTGTGGGTGGAGGAACTGCCCATTGACCAGGCTTTCCCGGTGTACCGGCAGATGGACGTTTTGGAGCAGGACCGCTCTGCATGGGAAGAAACCCAGCGCGCCGTCCAAAAAAAGCTCTGCGAAGAAACCGGCCTGCCCTGGCAGGAAGATCTGCCGGTGCTGCTGGAATCCTTCCGCACGGTGTTTAAGGTAAAGCGGGTAAAGGTGAAGCAGGAATGAACAAGGTCAACTACCAGCAGAAGCTGGACGTCTTGCTCCGGCAGATGCAGCAGCAGGATTCCGTTCCCACCCTGCTGCTGCACAGTTGCTGCGCCCCCTGTTCCAGCTATGTGATTGAATATTTAAGCCAGTATTTTTCCATCACCGTGTTTTATTATAACCCCAATATCACCGAAGCGGCGGAGTACCAAAAGCGGGTGGCGGAGCAGAAGCGGCTGCTCTCTGCTGTGGAGTACCCCCACCCGGTAACCTTCACCGAAGGGGAGTACGACCCCGCCCCTTTCTGGGCGCTCAGCCGGGGCAGGGAAGACCTTCCCGAAGGAGGAGCCCGGTGCCGGGACTGCTACCGGCTGCGGCTGGAGGAGACGGCCCGGCAGGCGGCGAAATGGAAACCGGACTATTTTTGCTCCACCCTTTCTGTCAGCCCCCACAAACGGGCGGATTGGCTCAATGAAATCGGGGAGGAGCTGGCGGAGGAGTACGGCGTGCCCTGGCTGCCCAGCGACTTTAAGAAGCGGGGGGGCTACCAGCGCAGCATCGTCCTGTCCCGTGAATATCATCTTTACCGGCAGAACTACTGCGGCTGCATTTTTTCCCGGCTGCAGGCCCAGAACAAGGAGGAACAGCACCATGGAGCATAAGGAAGAAAAAATCGGCGGGGAATTGATCTACCAGGGAAGCATCATTCGGGTGGAAAAACACACCGTCCAGATGGAGGACGGTTCCGCCGCTATAAGGGAGATGGTGTACCATCCCGGCGGGGTAAACGTGGTGGCACTGACCCCGGACCAGCAGGTGTATATGGTGCGGCAGTACCGCTATCCCTTCGGCCGGATGCTGCTGGAGACCCCTGCCGGGAAACTGTCTCCCGGAGAGGACCCGGAGACCTGCGGCCGCCGGGAATTGGAGGAAGAAACCGGCATGAGGGCGCAGGAGTTTCGCTTTTTAGGGGAGTTTTACCCTACGGTTGGGTACGACACCGAGGTGATTTACCTCTACCTGGCCACCGGCCTTACCGCCACCCGTCAGCACCTGGACCCGGATGAATTTCTGGACGTGGAATTGTTTCCTTTGTCCCAGTTGGTGGATTGGGTGATGGACGGCGCTATCCAGGACGGCAAAACCCAGGCAGCTATCCTAAAGACCGCACGGTTGTTGGGCATCTGATAATAGTTATCTCAGTCGGGACTTCCAAGGAGGTTCCGGCTTTATTTTTTGCTGTGCCGCCGGGTCAGCAGCCCCAGCAGGGTGGGAAGGAAACTGATGCCGACGCAGCACAACAGCCCTGTAAGCGGCAGCATTCCGGTGTGGAAAATCTCCTGGAACACCGGCAGCACCATTACGAAAACCAGGCAGGTCAGGCTGGACAGCGCCGCAAAAATCAGCTTTTTGTTGTTGCCTAAAGGGATTTTCCAGAAGGGCAGGGTTTCGCTCTTGCATTCAAAGACGTTCATTAGCTGGGTGAAGATCAGGGTAAACAGCGCCCCGGTGCGGGCCAGGGTCAAATCTCCGGTCTGCCCCCAGATGACCGAAAAGCTGGCCAGCGTGCTGAAGGCAATGGCGATTCCCCGCACCGCTACGGTAAAGCCCAGCCCGCCGGAAAAGACCCCTTCCCTGGGGCTTCGGGGGGGACGTCGCATGACCCCTTCCTCCGCCGGGTCCAGCCCCAGGGCCATGGCGGGAAGGCCGTCGGTGAGCAGGTTGACAAAGAGGATCTGAATGGGCAGCAGCACCACCGGCCAGCCCATGAGCATGGAAAAGAGCATACAGCAGACTTCCCCGATGTTGCAGGAGATTAGATACCGGATAAACTTTCGAATGTTCTGGTAAATCACCCGGCCTTCCTTCACCGCCTTGGCTAAGGTGGCAAAGTTGTCGTCCAGCAGCACCAGATCCGCCGCCTGCCGGGTGACGTCGGTGCCTCCCTGCCCCATGGCCACCCCTACTTCCGCCTGCTTTACCGCCGGGGCGTCGTTGACCCCGTCCCCGGTCATGGCCACCCGGCTGCCGGACTTTTGCAGGGCTTTGACAATCCGCAGCTTGTGGGCAGGGGTGACCCGGGCAAAGACAGTGGCGGTTTTCACCGCTTCTTCCAGGGCTGCATCGTCCATTCGGTCCAGCTTTTGACCGGTAATGGGACTGGCGTTGGCGTCAATGCCTACCTGGGCGGCAATGGCTTTGGCAGTGAGGGCGTGGTCCCCGGTAATCATTACGGTGCGGATGCCTCCGGTGCGGCAGTCCTCCACCGCCTGTTTCACCTCCGGCCGGGGCGGGTCGGACAGTCCCACCAGCCCCAGCAAAATCAAATCCTGTTCTCCCATTTCCCCGTCCTGCTGGGGTCGCCAGGCCGCCGCAAGTACCCGCAGCCCCTTCTGGCTCATGGCTTCGGCGGCGGCAAACACCGCTTTTCGATCCCGCTCGGTGAAGGGAATTTCCTCGCCGCCCCACCGGGTGCAGTAGGGGATGACTGCTTCCGGCGCCCCTTTGGTAATCAACATTCGCCGCCCTTCCCAAAACTGGGCCACCGTCATTCGGCGGCGTTTGCTGTCGAAGGGGATTTCCCCCAGCCGCTGGCCGGGAAAGTAGATGCCTAAGGTTTGGGCGCATTCCGCCAACGCCGTTTCGGTGGGGTCCCCCTGGAAGCCTTTTTTGGTTTGGGCTACGTTGAGACAGGCGGCGGTTTTCCCGATCAGTTCCCTGCCTGTTTGGGTCAAAGGGGTATCCAGAGTGCGGAGTTCGGACAGGTCGTAAAGGCAGGTGACCTTCATTTTGTTTTGGGTCAGAGTACCGGTTTTGTCGGTGCAGATCACGTTTACCGTCCCCAGGGTCTCCACCGAAGGGAGCTTGCGTACTAAGGCGTTCTGCTTTACCATTCGCTTTACCGCAATGGCTAAGGAGATGGTGACAATAGCGGGCAGCCCTTCCGGCACCGCCGCCACCGCCAAACTCAGTCCGGTGAGCAGCATGGAGAGGGGATCTTCCCCCCGGAGCAGACCGATCAGGCTCACCGCCCCGCAGATTCCCACGCACCCCAAGGCAATCCAGCGCCCCAGTTTGCTCAGCCGCTGCTGGAGCGGAGTAGGAGGGGATTGGGCCTGCTTCAGCATACCGGCGATGGCCCCCATTTGGGTGCGTGAGCCGATGTGGGTAACCAAAGCTCTGCCCCGGCCGGCGGCTATGGTGCTGCCCATGTAGATCCGTTCCGGCTGGTGAAGCTGGTTCTCCGGATAGGGAAGCCCCGCCGCCTGTTTGTTCACCGCTTCTGCTTCCCCGGTAAGGAGGCTTTCCTCGGCGGAAAGGCCGATGCTTTCCAACACCACTCCATCTGCCGCTACCCGACAGCCCGCTTCCAACAGTAAAATATCCCCTACCGTCACTTCCTGGGCGGGAATGGTTGCCGGAACCCCTTCCCGCAGCACCTGCGCCGTGGGGGCGGAGAGAGCCAGCAGAGCTTCCAAGGTCTTTTCCGTGCGGAATTCCTGGATAAATCCCAAAATCCCGTTGCAGAGGACAATAATGCCGATGGTAATGGCGTCCATCCATTCCCCCAGCAGCAGGCTCACTGCGGTGGCCGCCAGCAGGATCAAGGTGAGCAGATCCTTGTATTGGCCGAAGAACAGCGCCACCCCGCTGCGTTTCGGGGGCGGAGGCAGGGTGTTGGGACCGTATTTTTTTTGTTGTTTTTTCACCTGGGAGGCGCTGAGCCCCTCTGGATTGGGTTTCGCATTCACCGGCTGTCCTGCGTCCCGCAGGTCGGCCTGCAACAGACTGGTTACCCCCATCTTACGCATCATCCTTCCGGTTTTCTTCTCTGGAATGGATATGTAAAACATTCAAAAAAGAGACCAGTTTAAGGCAGGCTGTAGAAAAAGTAAAACATGAAAGTTTTTAGTCAGAAACACGCCGAAGGCTTGTTTCGAACACGCCGAAGGCTTG
>CAZWNI010000013.1:15462-18863 GCA_964635385.1 uncultured Oscillospiraceae bacterium | reverse complement strand
AATCTTAAGAAAATAAAGCCGTCCCCACCATGGAAAACGGGACAACAGTTCGAAAGCAGACTGGCAAAATTAACAAAATAACGAGCTTCCTTTTGGCGTATGCTTTGTTTTTGTCTGCTTTCTGATGGAGAAGGAGACCCGGTTAAACGGCATTACAAACAACATATACGGAAAAAGCCTCTTGACAAATCATGTCAAGAGACCTTTTGTTTCCGATCCTGTTTAACCGTTTCTCGCCTTAGCCGCTGCGATCACCGCTGCTTCCAAATGGCTGGGAAGCTGCTCATACCGTGCCAGCTCCAAAGTAAATTCTCCAGCGCCCTGGGTCATCTGCCGCACCAGGGTGGAAAAATCGGCGGTTTCGCTCAGTGGGATTTCTGCCTCGATCACCGTCTCGCCTTCCTCTGCCGGGCTCATGCCCAGCACCCGGCCCCGGCGCTTGTTCAATTCGCCCATCATGTCGCCGGTGCAGGAATCCGGCACTGTCACTGCCAAAGAGCCGATGGGCTCCAGCAGCACCGGTCCCGCCTGGGGAATGCCTTCTTTGTAGGCCAAACTGGCGGCAGTTTTGAAGCTCATTTCCGAGCTGTCCACCGGGTGATAGCTGCCGTCCACCAGAGTGGCCTTAATGCCCACAGTGGGATACCCTGCCAGCACGCCGGTTTTGGCCGCTTCCCGCAGTCCCTTTTCCACTGCCGGGAAGAAGTTTTTGGGCACTGCGCCGCCAACGACCCGTTCTTCAAAAATCAGATCTTCGCTGTCACAGGGCTCAAATTCAATCCAAACATCTCCGAACTGGCCGTGGCCGCCGGACTGCTTCTTGTATTTGCCCTGAACCTTCACCTTTTTCCGAATGGTTTCCCGGTATGCCACAATGGGGTCTGCCAGGGTGAAGGAGACCCCGAATTTGCTCTTAATCTTGCTGATGGCCACATCTAGGTGCTGTTCTCCCAGACCGGAGATCAGCTGCTGATGGGTCTCATGGTTGTGCCCGTAAACAATCGTGGGGTCCTCTTCCGCCAGCCGCCGAATGGCCTGGCTGACCTTGCTCTCCTCTCCTTTGGCCGCAGGCACCACGCCCCGTTGGAAGGCGGCTGCCGGATAGTCCACTCCGTTCAAAGACACTTCCACCCCCTGGCAGAGGGTGTCCCCGGTATTGGCGGAGAGCTTTGCTACGGCGCCGATGTCCCCGGCTACAATCTGGGGCATATCCTCCTGCTGTTTGCCGCTGATCAGGACGATTTTTCCCAGTTTTTCGGTTTGGCCGGTGGTCATGTTCACCGGAGCAGATCCGGGCTGGAGCTTGCCGCCGATGACCTTGATAAAGCTGAGCTTGCCTACAAAGGGGTCTGCCACCGTCTTGAATACCAGGGCAGTCAGGGGACGGTCTTCGTCGCAGAGCACCGCCACTTCTTCCCCTTCCGGGTTTTTGGCCGCCTCCATGGCGGACTCCTTGGCGGTGGGGAGGAGCATGTCCAGTCCGTCCAGCAGCAGATCCAAACCTTCTCCGTTCAGGGCGCTGCCACAGTACACCGGGGTGATGTCCCCGCTCTTTACTCCCTTGTGGATACCCATTACCAGTTCTGCGCTGGTAAATTCTTCCCCGGAGAAGTACTTTTCAAACAATTCCTCATCGGTCTCCGCCACAGCCTCGCTGATTGCGGTAATCAAGCCCTGAAGCCGGTGGTCGATCTCCGGCATGGGCACCTCCTCCGCCTTGCCGTCTACATACTTATAGGCCTTCATTTCAATGAGGCTGATGTAGCTTTCCACCTTTTGGTTTACACTGTAAGGCACAACCACCGGGCAGATCGTGGGGCCGAATAAGGTTTTGAGCTGTTCCAGCACCTTGTAAAAGTCGGCGCTTTCCCGATCCAGCTTGCCCACAAACACGGCGGTGGCCTTATTCTGTTTTTTGGCCAGCCGGTAGGCTTTCTGGGTGCCGACGGTGACGCCGGACTTCCCGGAAACGGTGATCAGCACGCTTTCCGCTGCCCGAACCCCTTCGTACAGCCCTGCCGCAAAGTCAAACTGGCCGGGGGTGTCCAGCAGGTTGATCTTGCAGCCCCGGAACACCATGGGGCAGACCGACAGGCTCACGGAAATGCACCGCTTGATCTCTTCCGGGTCCCAGTCGGAAACGGTGGTGCCGTCCTCCACCCGGCCCAGACGTTCGCTGCTGCCGGTGGTGTGAAGCAAAGCCTCCACCAAGGTGGTTTTTCCGCTGCTGCCGTGTCCGGCTATGGCAATGTTTTTGATGGTGCTTGCATGGTATTGTTTCATCCTTCTTCGCTCCTTATGCTGCTTCTGTGGAATTTCTTTCGTAAAACCTAACAGAAAAAACGAATTTTAACGAATCCATTATAGCATAATTGTCCTACTCCTTGCAATTTATTTTCCCTGGAATTTCTGTTCGTTTCGTAGAAAATACAGGCCGTTCTTTGGCGAAAACAGACAAAACCCTCGGAAAATCAAAAAAACACACCGAAAAAAATGTTTTTTTCGCTCCAAAAGCGGAATGCTGTGCCCCTTGATGAAAAACCCGGAGCAACCCCAGTCGGGGCGCCCAACACTCCCTCTGGGGAAAAAACAGCCTTGATGCATCTTATTCCATTCCTTCTCAATTAAGAAGTCCCGCCCAGAGCAAACCGATCCCTAAGGCAGAAAAAACAGCCTGGGCGGCGGCTTGGAACAAAGACTTGTTCTTTCAAGCTCCGGCGCATCAGGCTGTTTTGTCTTTAGAGAAATGTGAAAAAATGCCGTTATTCCGCCCGCAGTGCAGCCACCGGGTCGCTCTTGGCGGCTTTGCGAGATGGGATCAACCCGCCCAGCAGGGTCAGCACCACGCTGAGGGCAATCAGGATCATGGCGGAAATCACCGGCAGGGAAGCGTTGATGCTGGTGGTTCCTGCCAGAGAATGAATCAGGGCATTGCCGGGGATCAGCAAAAGCAGGGTCAGCCCAATGCCGATGAGCCCGGCACACAAGCCGATGATAAAGGTCTCGGCGTTAAACACCTGGGAGATGTTGTGCCTGGAGGCGCCGATGGCCCGAAGGATACCAATTTCCTTTTTCCGTTCCAAAACGCTGATATAAGTGATCACCCCAATCATAATGGAGGAAACCACCAGGGAAATGGCCACAAAAGCCACCAACACATAGCTGATGATGTCCACAATTTCGGTGACGGAGGTCATCAGCGTTCCCACAATATCGGTGTAGCTGATCACCTTGCTGTCCTCGCCCAAAGCCTCCATTCGGCTGTTGTACTGGTCCAGGATTTGGACGATGGCGGTCTTGCTCTGAAAATCGTAGGGATAAATGGAAATCTCACTGGGACTGTCCACATCTGCGTAACCGAAGCTGGCCAGATTATTGCTGTAGGACGCATCTTCCCCGGA
>CAZWNI010000013.1:0-15452 GCA_964635385.1 uncultured Oscillospiraceae bacterium | reverse complement strand
CATGACGGCGCTGAGCAGTTCCATCAGCTCTTCCTGGCTCATATTCATCTGAATCGCTCCGGCAAAGGCGTCCAGGTCCACCTGAAAGGCATTGCCCATTTGGCTCATGGACTGCTCCAGAGCCGCTTCCAGGCTGCTTCCCATCTGCGCCGCCATCTGTTCCAGGGCGGCGGCAATCTGGCTCTCAATGGCCTGGGTCACGGTTTCGGTGTAGGAGGACAGAGTCCCCTGCAAGGCGCTGGCGATCTGCTGCTGCAAAGCGTCCATATCCAACAGGCTTGCCATTCCGGCGGAAATCTGCTGCTGCGCCTCAGAGGTCTGCAAATAATCGGAAAAATATTCGCCGATCCTGCTGGGGTCGGGAAGCCCGTTGGCGGCGGCATATTCCTGATAGCCGGCCATGAGACTGTCCATCAAAGGCTGCACCTGATCCGGAAGCAGCGTCACATCGCCGTCAATCTGCAAAATATCTTCCGCCCTCTGGGCAATGATCTGCTGGGCTTCCTGGGTTTGGAGATACTCTGTAAGGTATTCTTCAAACCGGGTTGGATCGGTCCAGCCGTTGGCGGCGGCATACTCTTGGAGCCCGGCCAGCAAATCCTGTAGCAGCCCCTGAATCTGTTCCGTGGAAACTGTCACCGTAACGCTGGAGGCCAAGATGTCCTGAATTCCGTCCTGCAAAATCTGCTGCCCCTGAGATGTTTGCAGGTATTCCGAAAAGCATTCGCCCAACCTGGAAAGGTCTGCTTCCGGGTGCAGGGCCGCATAGCTTTGATACCCTTCTATCAATCCGCTGGTCAACTGGGCCAGGGCTTCCGAAGAAACGGAAAGGTCCAACTGGCTTATCAGATCCCCCAGATCCAACTGGGACATCTGAGACAGATCCAGAGCCAAGTCCTGACCCTCCAGCAGACCGGAGAGATCCAGGGACCCGCTTTCCAACTCCAGCGCCTGGGACAGAGCCAGCTCCAAGACGCTGGCATCAAAGGTAAAGGCGTTTTGCAGCGCCTCCTGATCCACCGTAAACAGGGAACTCATATCAAACTCACTTTGGCTGCTGTCCTCCCCAAAGGAATTGCCGGTCAGCACATTGACCTCCGGCTGTTCCAACTGCTGACGGACAATAGCGCTGGCGGCGGCCTGTTCGATAACGTGCTGGGTCAAAGAAGCAGTGTAGGCGATGCCTGTGCTGAGCATGGAGGCAGTGCTCCCTTCCGCCGGCTGCACCACGCCCACAATGGTCAAATCTTCCCCGTTGGCCACCAAGTCTTGCAGGTACGCTTCATCTTCCGATTTGTCCCGCCACAGGGAATAGGTTTCATCGTATTCATAGTAATCGGCGGCATTCACCAGCTTAAAGGTGATGCCCAAAAAGTCTTCGTACTGGTAAGAGCCCATGTCCTCCAGGGAAGCGGTCTCTTCACCCTCCAAAAACTGCTGGATCATTTCTTCCAGCTCCACCGAATCCCGAAGTCCCAGGGAGTACAACATAAGGTCGCTGACGCTCCCCTGAGAGGACAACACTACCACGCACTCATTGTAGTTTTCCGGCCAGCGTCCGGCTTTCACCTCATACTGCCCTTCATACAAATCGCTGTTCTCCGGCATTTGGTAGAACACATCGGTGGTCAAGAGGGAGGATATAAAGCTGCTGGACTCGGTGCTGATTCCCGACGTCAAGGAATTGTTGGGATTCACCTGCCGGACGCTGTCCTCCTCCTGGAGGTAAATCTGGGGCTCCACGTCATAGTCGTATTCAATGGCACGGGCGTATTCCTCAATGCCGCTGGCTCCGCTGTCGAAATAGGCTTTCAAGGATTCCAGGTCGTTGGATTCCACCCCGGAAAACAGGCTGGTCAGCGTCTGAGATACCGTGACCTCCCCGGAATCCTCCTGGGAGCCGTCGTCTATCAAGCTGGTCATCATGGAACTCAGGTCCACGGTGCTGCTCTGGATCTGCAGGGGATATTCCGAAAGGGTGTCTTCCTCCAAGGTTTGAATGTAGCCGTTCACCCCGTTGGAGATGGCCAAAATCAAGGCAATGCCGATGATGCCAATGGAGCCGGCAAAGGAGGTGAGGATAGTTCTGGCCTTTTTGGTCTGCAGATTGTGGAAGCTCAGGGAAAGGGCGGTGAGAAAGGACATGGAGGCTTTCCCCATATTCTTGTGCACCGGCGGAGTTTCTGTGGCCGGGTGTAGCTCAAAGGGGTGGGAATCGGAACGGATCTTCCCGTCTTTGAGCCGGACAATGCGGGTGGCATACTGTTGGGCCAGCTCCGGATTGTGGGTCACCATCACCACCAGCCGGTCTTTTGCCACCTCTTTTAACAGCTCCATCACCTGAACGCTGGTCTCGCTGTCCAGTGCGCCGGTGGGCTCATCTGCCAACAGAATATCCGGATCGTTGACCAACGCCCGGGCAATGGCCACCCGCTGCATCTGTCCGCCGGACATCTGGTTGGGTCTTTTGTGAAGCTGTTCCCCCAGCCCCACCTGTTCCAGGGCCCGCTTTGCCCGCTTCTTCCGCTCCGACTTGGAGATGCCGGAAATGGTCAGCGCCAGCTCCACGTTGGACAGCACCGTCTGGTGAGGGATCAGGTTGTAGCTCTGAAACACAAACCCGATGGTGTGGTTCCGGTAGGAGTCCCAATCCCGATCCTTGTATTTTTTGGTGGAAATTCCGTTGATGATCAGATCGCCGCTGTCATACCGGTCCAGCCCGCCGATGATGTTCAGCAGGGTGGTTTTGCCGGAGCCGCTGGGACCCAGAATGGCCACAAATTCATTCTCCCGCAGGTTCAGGCTCACTCCGTCCAACGCTTTCTGCACCAGATTTCCTGTCCGGTACTGTTTGTAAATTTGTTTGATTTGAAGCATAGATATAACCCCTTCTATGGAAATCCGACGGCAGTATTGCCGGCAGAATCATGTAACAACCATACATCAGGCAGTTGAAAAAATCAAGGTGTTTTCTGTGAACAAGCAAAAAACCCCCGGCTTTTTGACAGCAGGGCACACTGCCGCCCAGCGATTTCTCACCAAAAGCCGGCTTTGCAGGGTGTTTTGCCTTTCCTCAAGGTTTGTGGTACAATACATATATTCACAAAAGCTGCCGTTTCTGATTTTCCGGATTGGCCGCAAACCATCTTTCACTTTTCAGGAGGGATCACCCCATGGACAATCTATCCAACCCGGCTGTGATTCGGGATCTGCTGGAACGCCACGGATTTTCCTTTTCCAAGGCGCTAGGACAGAACTTTCTCATCAATCCTTCTGTCTGCCCCAAAATGGCCCAGCAGGGAATCGACAGTTCGGACTGGGGGGTTCTGGAAATCGGCGCCGGGGTAGGGGTGCTGACTCAGGAGCTGGCCCGCCGGGCGTCCAAAGTAGCTGTGGTGGAAATCGACCGGCGGCTGCTGCCGGTACTGGAGGAAAGCCTGGCAGAACATCAAAACGTCTCCATCGTGCTGGGGGACGTGATGAAGGTGGATCTTCCCGCTCTGCTGAAGGAACAGTTCGGAACCCGGCCGGTGTGCGTTTGCGCCAACCTGCCCTATTACATCACCAGCCCCATTCTGATGATGCTGCTGGAACAGCGGCTCTCCCTAAAAGCCATCACCGTAATGGTGCAGAAGGAAGCGGCGGTTCGGCTCTGCGCCCAGCCCGGCAGCCGGGAATGCGGGGCGGTGACCTTTGCGGTGCGGTATTACAGCACCCCGCGACAGCTTTTTCCGGTGAGCCGGGGCAGCTTTTTCCCCGCCCCCAAGGTAGATTCCGCAGTGATCCGGCTGGATATTCACCCCAACCCGGACCACGGTGTGGCAGACGAAAAACTCCTTTTTTCCGCCGTCCGGGCCGGATTCAGCCAGCGGCGGAAAACCCTGGCCAACCCGCTCAGTTCCGCTCTGCATCTCCCCAAAGAAAAGGTGCGGCAAGCCTTGGAGCAGGCGGGGCTGCCCCTTACCGTCCGGGCGGAAGCGGTGCCCTTTGAAGGGTGGATCAAACTGGCCAACGCCTTAAAGGAGCAGCTTGTATGAAGCAGGTTGGCATCTACCTCCACATTCCCTTCTGCGCCGCCAAATGCCCATACTGCAATTTTTACTCTCTCCCCGGAGGTCAATCCCAGTGGCAGGCGTACGCCGATACCCTCTGCCGGGTGTTGGAGGGCTGGCAGGGAAAAGGCCTTTGCGCCGCAACCCTCTATTTCGGGGGCGGCACCCCCAGCCTGCTTCCTGTCCCACTGCTGCTGCAAATCAAGGACGCCGTCTGCCGGGTGTTCGGACAGCCGGAGGAAATTACCCTGGAAGCCAACCCCGGCTTGTGTTCCCCTGAACAACTTTGTCAGCTCCGGCAAGGGGGCTTTAACCGCATCTCCTTTGGGGTGCAGTCTTTGAATGAGAAAGAACTGGGGCGGCTGGGGCGGCTCCACTCCCCCCGGCAGGCGGAACAGGCCATTTTCCAGGCGGCTCAGGCAGGATTTTCCAACCTCAGCGCCGATATAATGCTGGCAATCCCCGGCCAGGGGTTGCAGAGTTTGGAATACTCCCTTGCCCGGCTCACCGCCCTGCCCATTACCCACCTTTCCGCTGACCTGTTGAAAGCGGAACCCGGCACCCCCTTCTACACCCCGGAAATCCTGGCTCTCACCCAGGACGAGGAGCGCTGCCGGAGTTTGTATCTAAAAACCGTTTCCTTTTTGGAACAGGCAGGGTTCCCTCAATATGAAATCAGCAACTTTGCCCGTCCCGGATTGGAAAGCAAACATAATTTGCTGTACTGGCAGGGGAAAGAGTACCTTGGCTTCGGTCCGGCGGCCCATTCCTTTTTCCACGGAAAACGGTTTTGCTATCCCGATGACCTCTCCGCTTTTCTGGACAGCAAAGGAACCAACTGGCAGGTGCTGGAAGAACAGGTAGATCCCCTGGAGGAAGCAGTGCTGCTGGGATTGCGGCTGCGTCAGGGGATTGATTTGAACGAACTGGCAAAGATCCATTGCCGTCCCTTATCCCAGGCAGAGGGGTTCTGCCGCCAATGTATCCAAAGCGGGCTGATGGAGCGCCGGGAAGGCCGCATTGCTTTGACCCCGGAAGGATTTTTAGTGTCCAATGAAATTATCGTCCGGCTGTTGGAATGCTTGGAACCATAACAAAAAGACCTGACCTTCGCTGCTTGGAAGATCAGGTCTTTCTTATGTTGCTTGTGTTGCTCGGATTGCGGCGCAGACACCGCTACCATTAAAAGCTGAAGCGAAAACAGATTCAGCCAAACTGCCATTTTTCGGTCAGTTTTTACAATCCGTGATTCTTAGTAGCTATAATACTGGCTGTATAGGCTGGTTATGAAATCATTCTGCTCTTCGTACACCTTTTTGCAGGAGTACCGGCTCTGGATCAGGCTGTTGACCGTTGCGCCCATCTCGTTGTTGGCGTAGTCCACCAGAAATTCCTCGAACTCATCTGACTTCATTTCGTACAGGACATTGTCCCGGTTTTCATCGTAGTATTCGGTGTTGCTGTCCTGGTCCACTTTGTACACTATATAGATGTAGCAGTTTTCGGTATCCTGAACCAGTGCGCTGTCGCCCTGGGCAATGGCCACCATCTGCTCAAGCACATCGTCGGTGTAGGAGGTGCTGTTTTCTCCGTTGGCGGAGATTACGGTGATGTTATCCACCGACTCGTTTTTGGTCACCGTGGAGGAATCGGAAGCGACGGACTGCTGGTATTCATAGATCAGATCGTCCATATCTTCCCCGGCCTGCAGCCGGTCCAGATAACCCTGCGCAGTAGCCTGCACCGCTTCCAGAGAAGTATCGTCCTCTTCCTCATCTTCCTCATCTTCATCGGTGTCGGAAGATTCGGTGTAGGAAAGGGCGATCAGCTTCACTTCATCGAAGTTATCGCAATAGAAGCTGCGCAGCTCCTCCTCGCTGACCTCCGCATCGCCGCCTTCCTGATACCGGTTCAAAAACAGTTCCTGGTAACGGCTGTTGAACACCAGATACTCTTCATAGGTGCTTTCCGACACGCCGATTGCAGTGTACAGCTCCTCGTAGTAAGAAAAGCTTTCCATTGATTCATCAATGGCGGTTTGTTCGTCTTCGGTAAGGGAGAGACCCTTTTCTTCAAACAGCTTGTTCACCGCCACATATTCCCGGCAGAGCTCCAAGGCCCGGTTGTTGATCCAGTCCTCCATGGACTGACCGTCAATCTCATTGTCCCAAACATCTTCCAGAGAGGAATCGTACCCATCTTGAGAAGTGGCCTCGCTCAATGCGTTCATCTGATTGAGGACGTAAACGGCAGCAGATGCCTTGTAGTCCCCGGCGCTGACCACCGTCTGATTCTTGCCGCAGCCGGCTATCCCCACACACAGGGCGCCGCAAAGGGCCAAGGTCAACAGCCTCTTTATTTTTTTCATAATTTGTTTCCTCCGTTCTAATGTAAAATGCCGCAGTGGCATAAACCTGTTCTATTATACCGTTTCCCGGCAGACTTGTCCAGTTTTTTCACAAAAAAGTCAGCTTGCCGGGGCGGTTTTTTCCCAATCGGAGAGCGTATCGGCGATCTCCTGCAAGGTTTTGGGTACATCTTTCCGGTTCAGCCGCACTCCAAGATAGGGCCGCCCGGCAGCGTTTACCGTCACCCGGTCCTTCATTCGCTCCGACAGTTCTCCGGCCAGCCGGAAATCCAGGGTGTGGGGGTAGAGCAGAAGGGTATCCCCACGCTGGCCGATTTCCTCGAAGCCAAAACCCGCCAGGACGTTTCGCAGCAGCGCCACCCGGCTCAAACTCACCACCGATTTTGGCGGCTCCCCAAACCGGTCGATGAGCTCATCTAGCACATCCTGCTGCTGTTCGGTGGTTTGGATAGAAGCGATTTTTTTGTACACATCCAGCCGCTGGGACAGATTTTCGATATAGTATTCCGGAATGTGGGCGTCCAGCCGCAGGTCAATGACGCATTCAGCGGCTTCTTTGGAGGGCTTCTGCCCCTTGCTTTTTTGCAGGGCTTCGGAAAGAAGGCGGATATACAGGTCGTACCCTACCGCTTCCAGGTGCCCGTGCTGCCGGCCTCCCAGCACGCTGCCTGCTCCCCGGATCTCCAGATCCCGCATGGCGATGCGGAAGCCGCTGCCGAAGCTGGTAAATTCCCGGATAGCGTTTAACCGTTTGGCGGCTATTTCCGAAAGCACCTTTTGGGGCTTAAAGGTAAAGTAGGCATAGGCCCGGCGGGTGGAACGGCCCACCCGTCCCCGGAGCTGGTAGAGCTGGCTTAACCCCAATCGGTCCGCATCTTCGATAATCAGGGTGTTGGCGTTTTTCACATCTACCCCGGTTTCAATGATGGTGGTGCAGAGCAGCAGATCAATCTCATGATCCATAAGCTGTTTCCAGATGCCGCTGAGCTGATCCTCCGGCATTTTGCCGTGTGCCACCCCAATTCTGGCCTCCGGCAGCAGCGCCGCCAGCCGGTTGGCTTTGGATTGGATAGACTCCACCCGGTTGTGGATATAATACACCTGCCCGCCCCGGCGCAGCTCCTTGCGAATGGCCTCCGCCAAAAACAGCTCGTCGTGCTCCACCACATAGGTCTGCACCGGGTGACGGTCCTGGGGGGGCTGCTCGATGACCGACATATCCCGAATGCCGCTCATGGCCATGTTCAGAGTCCGGGGAATGGGGGTGGCGGAAAGGGTCAGCACATCTACTCCCTGGAACATCTCCTTGAACCGTTCCTTGTGGGCCACTCCGAACCGCTGTTCCTCATCAATGACGGCCAATCCCAAATCGGAAAACTCCACATCTTTCTGCACCAGGCGGTGGGTGCCGATCACCAGATCCACCTCTCCCTGCTTCAGCTTGGATAAGGTTTCCTGCTGCTGTTTTGGGGTGCGGAACCGGCTGAGCAGCTCAATGCGAATGTCCGGATAGGCCTCAAACCGCTGCAAGGCCGTCTGGTAGTGCTGCCAGGCTAAAATGGTGGTGGGGCAGAGGATAGCGCACTGCTTGTGGTTCATGATGCACTTAAAGGCTGCCCGGAACGCCACTTCGGTTTTGCCAAAACCCACGTCCCCGCAGAGCAGCCGGTCCATGGGAGCCTGGCGCTCCATGTCCTCTTTGATTTCCTGGATACAGGCGAGCTGGTCGTCGGTTTCCTCGTATTCAAACCGCTCCTCAAACTCCCGCTGCCAGGGGGTGTCCTCGGCAAAAGCATATCCCTTCTGCTGCATTCGCTGGGCGTAGAGCCTGGTGAGCTGGTCCGCCATATCGTCACAGGCCTTTTTTACCCGCTGCTTTGTTTTCTGCCAGTCCCCGGAATTGAGGCGGTTGAGCTTTACCTTGCTGTCCTCCCGTGGGCCGATGTACCGGCTCACCAGATCCAACTGGGTCACCGGCACATACAGCACATCGGTTCCGGCATACTGAATCTTAATATAGTCCTTGACGATGCCTTTGTTGGTGATCTGCTGGATACCCTGAAAGACGCCAATGCCGTAGGAGGAATGCACCACGGCGTCTCCAGGAGTCAAATCGTCCAACGAATGGAGCTGCCTGCCCTGACGGTACTTTTTCCGCTTCTTTTGAGGCAGGCTCCCTTCCCGGCGCAGGGTCATTAAGGCAAACTTGCTGTCCGGGTACTCCATTCCTCCGGATACGCTCCCCGGCAGAACCAGGATATGCCCCGGCTGGATTTGCTCTGCCGTCCGGGCGTACTGGGCCTTCAGCCCCAGCTTTTGCAGGTCCTCCGGCAGCCGCAGGCCGCCTTTTTTCCCGCTGCAGAGAATGGCCACGGCGTAGCCTGCTTCCATCAGAGGGGCCAAATCTTCCTGAAGCACCTTGAGCTTTCCCCCAATGGTGGACCCGGCCATGTACCGGCAGGGGATCAGCCCGCCCAGCTTCAGATCCGGGTAACCCCGGGAAAAGGTTTCCAGCAGGGCCATGGGGTGTTTTTCCAAAGGGGCAAAGGCTTGGGCCAGGGAAAAACAGTGGCCTTCCAGCTCTTTGCTCAGTTCCCCTTCTTCCAGCAGCAGCTTGACGTCCTCCTGGTACTGGGAAAACACCCCTTTGCCCCGAACCCGGATTCCCGCCAAATCGGAGCAAAGCACCAAACTGCCGGCAGGGAAGTAGTCCCACAATCCGGCGGACTGCTCCCAAAGAGGCTGGTATTTGTCCAAATTCAAGCTGCAATCTCCAGCCTGAAGCAGGGCGGCGTCCTCCTCCAGACGCTGCTTCTGTTTGGGATTGCGGCACTTTTGGCTCATCTGGGCAAGCTGCTTGGCCAACGCCTCCTTGTCCGGGCAGATGGCTTCCAGGGCCGGGGTCACGGTGAGGGTGTCCAACGGATCGGTTCGCCGCTGGGTTTCCGGATCGAAGGAGGAGATGGAATCAATCTCATCTCCCCAAAATTCAATCCGCACCGGTTCGCTGCGGCCGGGACAGAACACATCTAAAATCCCGCCCCGCAGGGCAAACTGCCCCGGCCCTTCCACCTGCACCGCCCGGCTGTACCCGGCGTCCACCAGCTTGGCCGCCAAATCCTGAGGGGCGATGCTGTCCCCGGAAGAGAGGGCAAATACCAACCCGTGCAGCCGATGGGGCGGCAGAACAGGCTGCATCAGCGCCTCTGCCGAAGCCAGGAGAATCTGCACCCCGCCTTCCATCAGCCCTGTCAAAGCGCCGATGCGCTGTTGTTCGTATTCCCGGGAAGCGGTCTGCACCGAGCGCAGGTTCCATTCCCGAGCGGGGTATACCCTGGCAAGTTCCTTTCCGGCAAACCGGCAGAGATCCTCCTTGATCCGCTGGGCGTCCGACTCCTGGGGAGTGAGGAATAAAATCTTTTTCCCTGTCTCCAGGGCCAGGGCGGCGGCAAAGTGGGCCTGGTGAATGCCGCTGACCCCGGTAACCATCACCGGGGTTTTGTTTTGCTGCAAATCACTTTTTAACTGTTGATATTCCGGCAGCCGGTCTGCCGCCCAAACAAACAGGTTCACCTTATTCCTCCCATTCTGGTTTTGCGGTTGGTTACCGGTTGTACCGGTTCATGGCCTGGTCGATCTTCCCCTGGACCATAAGCCGGACAATTTCCGGACAATGACCAATGGCCTCTTCCATGGCTTTGTTCTGCTCCTGGGTGAATTTTCCCAGCACCCAGGCTGCCAGATCGTAGTCCGGGTGAGGCTTTTTGCCTACGCCCAGCTTCACCCGGGGAAACTCCTCGCTGTCGGTGCATTCGATGATGCTGCGCACTCCGTTGTGTCCCCCGTGGGTGCCTTTGCGGCGAATGCGGAGCTGTCCCGGTTCCAGGGAAATGTCGTCAAAGAGAACAATCACTTTATCATAGGGGATTTTATAGTATTGGCAGGCTGCCTCCACCGATTCCCCGGAGAGGTTCATAAAGGTTTGCGGCTTGAGCAGCAGGCACCGCTTTCCAGCGATCTCCCCCTGGCCAGTCAGTCCCTGAAATTTGCGCTTTTTCATTTCAATGCCGAACTCCTCGGCCACCCTGTCCAAAGCCCTAAACCCGGCGTTGTGCCTGGTGCCTTCGTATTTGGGGCCTGGGTTTCCCAGCCCCACAACCAGATAATCGTAGGTTGGTTTTCCAAATAATGCCATATTTCTTCCTTTCTGTCCTGCGCCAAAAAGGCCGGGTTTTTCGTTACCCAGCCTGTCCTTTTCTTTGTTCCGTTACTCCCGTTTTGTCAAATCCCTTTCGGTGAACAGCTTCACTCCCGCCCGGCGCAGCTTGGCGGCAAAGACGCCGTCCCCTTCTTTTAAGGTTCCGGTAAAACTGCCGTCGTAAACCTGCCCCGCCCCGCAGGAAGGGCTTTTCGCTTTCAGAATTGCCTGTGTGCAGCCCGCCTGCCGAACCCGGCGAAACTCTTTTTCCGCCCCGGTTTCAAAGGCGGAGGTCACATCATTGCCGGTGTTGTCCACCACCCGGCCGTCGGGTTGAATCTCCGCCGGAGGACGGGGGCGGGGCAGACCCCCAGCCGTTTCCGGACAGACCGGAACCGCTTCTCCGGCGCACCCTTCCAAAAAGTCCAGCACCGCCTGACTGCGGTTGTGGCCGCCGTTATATTTGCAGCAATGCCCCAACAGACAGGCGCTGACTGCAATCTTTGCCATGGTATATTACTCCTCGAAGATGATCTTGCCGTTCTCGTCCAACCCGGCAATCTTAGCCAGGCTTTCCACCCGGACCCCTCGCTGCCGCAGCTTCCTGCCCCCAGGCTCAAAGGTCTTTTCAATGACGATTCCGGTTCCCACCAAAGCGGCGCCGGAAATCTGCACCAAATCAATCAGGCCGCTCATGGCACAGCCGTTGGCCAACACATCATCTACAATCAGCACCCGGTCGTCCCGGGTCAGCTCCCGCCTGCTGACTAAAATATCGTACACCATATCGTGGCGGTAGCTTTTGACTTTGGAGCGAAAAAAGTCCGCCGGATAGTTTTCCGGGTGGCGGCTCTTTTTGGCTACCAGCACCGGCACGCCGAACTGCACCGCAGTCAAGCAGGCCACACTGATGCCGGAGGATTCGATGGTAAGGATCTTGTTGATCTGGCAATCACCAAACCGGCGGTGGAACTCCGCCCCGATCTGCTGCATCAGGTCAATGTCAATGCGGTGGGTCAGAAAATGATCCAGGGACAAAAAACGCCCCTGCTGCAAATAACCTTCCCGCAAAATACGACGTTTCAAGCTCTCCATTTTCTCCATACTCCTTTGCTGCCGTCAGCCCCATATCATGGTAATGGGGGGAATCAAAGCGAATACCAACATCAGTCCGCAGGCGACCAGCGCAATGACACGAATCGCCCTTTTCCGGCGATCGTCACGTTTTGGTTTCATAACCATACTCCTTCTCGCTGAATTCCTCTTCATTTTACCACAGCTCTAAGACAAATGCAATTCAAGCGAAAAAAGAAGGTATATTTTTCACAAATCCGGCAAAGATACCCCCAAAGGAGGAATCCGCCGTGAAACTCACCCCTCAGCAATACGACGCCATGATTCAAAAAACCGTTCCCCCTACCCAAAGCGGCCGCACCATTCCCGCCGCCTTTCTGGTGGGCGGACTGATCTGTATGCTGGGCCAGGGGCTCACCGACCTCTACCTGTTGTTTCTGCCCCAGCAGCAGGCTTCCACCCTGGCTTCGGTAAGCCTGATCTTTCTTTCCGCTTTGTTCACCGGACTGGGGCTGTACCCTAAGCTGGCCAAATTCGCCGGAGCCGGCACCCTGGTTCCCATCACCGGCTTTTCCAATTCCGTCACCAGCCCGGCGCTGGAATTTAAGAGCGAGGGCTTTGTGCTGGGGCTGGGGGCCAAGCTGTTTACCCTCTCCGGCCCGGTGATCACCTATGGGGTCATCACCTCGGTGGTCTACGGCGTGGTATATTATTTTACGGGGCTGGGAGGATAGATAGAAGCCCTTTCTCCCATATCCTGCACCGAAAGGAGAATCGCCCATGCCTGTCCCCCTTGGCCGAAGCACCTTTGCCATGAACCGTCCCCCCTCCGTCCTTGCCAGCGCCGCCGTCGGCGGGAAAAAGGAAGGGGAAGGCCCTATGGCCCAATGGTTTGACGAAATTCACAACGACACCACCTTTGGCGAAAAAACCTGGGAAAAAGCGGAAAGCCGCTTTCAGCAGCGAGCCTGTCAGTTGGCTCTGCAAAAAGCAAAAATCGCCCCGGAACAGGTGAAGCTGCTGCTGGCCGGAGACCTGTTGAACCAGTGCATCAGCTCTTCTTACGGGGTCAAGGAATTGATGATCCCCTTTTTCGGGCTGTACGGCGCCTGTTCCACCATGACCGAAGCCTTGGCGCTGGCTTCGCTGCTGGGGGACAACGGGGTTATCGACCCAATCCTGGCAGTGACCAGCTCCCATTTTTGTTCCGCCGAGCGGCAGTTCCGCTACCCCTTGGTGTACGGCGGACAGCGTCCTCCCACCGCCCAGTGGACCGCCACTGCTTCCGGGGCGGCGCTGGTGGGGAAAAGCAGCAAGCCCCCATACCTCAAGGCAGTGACAATCGGCACCATTCAGGATCTGGGGGTTCACGACATCAACAACATGGGCGCCGCCATGGCCCCCGCTGCGGCCGCCACCCTGCTCACCTATTTTCAGGACACCGGCACGCACCCCCAACAGTACGACGGCATCTTCACCGGAGACCTGGGGCAGATAGGAAGCCAGCTGTTTTACCAGCTTCTGGCCCAACAGCAGGTAGACGTTTCCTCCAGCCACCAAGACTGCGGCTGCCTGATCTTCGACGCCAAAACCCAGGACGTCCACGCCGGGGGCAGCGGCTGCGGGTGCGCCGCTTCCATGGGCTGCGGCTATCTTATGCGGCAGTTGGAAAGGGGAAAACTCCACCGTGGGCTGTTCTTTGCCACCGGGGCGCTGATGTCTACGGTAAGCTGTCAACAGGGCTGTTCCATTCCCTGCATTTCCCATCTGGTTTATCTTTCCACCGACCCTGCGCCGGTGTTCCAAGGAGGATAACAATGCAGTATTTTTACGTCTTTTTGGTGGGAGGGGCCCTCTGCGCCATCGGTCAGATTTTAATCGACTATACCAAACTTACCCCCGCCCGAATCCTTACCAGCTATGTGGTGGCCGGGGTGATTTTAGGCGGCTTTGGCATCTACCAATATTTGGTGGATTTTGCCGGAGCCGGGGCTACCGTTCCCCTGACCGGTTTTGGAAACTTAATGGCCCAGGGCGTTCGGGAAGCTGTGGATCAATACGGCTTGATCGGGGCGCTGATGGGCGGCTTCACCGCCGGAAGCGCCGGGTTGGCTGCCGCCATCTTTTTCGGTTTGCTGGCGGCGCTGGTGTTTAAGCCCAAAGACAAAAGTTAAGCCATGGGCCAAAAGGGATTTTCCTGTAAGGCCCGTTTTTGGCAAAACAAGCGCCCGCTCCGAAACCGGAGCGGGCGCAATCAATGGACTGTATTTTCCCCTGGTTTTAGAAAAAGGGAAGAAGTGCCGGCTCTACCAACGTGAGCCAGAAGAAACGTCAAAGGAGACACTGCCTTTACCGAATCCGAATCCGGCCGGCCAGGGAGAATTTCACGAATTTGTATTCATCGGTAAGCGTATCCTCCGGTGCGCCGGGCTTGTCCGCAAAGTTCCGCACTCCCAAAAACTGGGCGGGGGTGGTCATCAGGCGGTTGCCGTCGATGTGGCGGTGGGGGCCGTAAAGATTGAAGGTGTTTGGCACCAGCTCCAGCCGCAGGACATGATCCTGGTTGGCGGAAAGGTGTTCCACCGGAATGATCCACCGGGTACCCCAAGTGTAGCCCAAAAATTCATTGTCCAAATACACCTTGGCGGCGTCGGCGTCGATGTCGGTGAGGTGGATCTGGGCGTGATCCAAATCGGTGTGAACCTTAAACTGCTTGGTGGCGGTAATGGGCTTGCTCACAAAGGGGAACCCGGCTTCCAGCAGGTTGCCGCCTTGGAAGGAGGAATAGGGGGTCAGGTAGAAATCATACCTGGTTTTCAGTTGGGTGTAGGCCCGTTTACCGAACTGGGTGTAGCCGGTATGGTTCTTCACCAGGAAGCGGCCGTTGAAGAAGGCGAAGGGCTGTTTTTCCTTGCAGCCGGACACATCTACCTTCACCATCTGCTCCTTGCCGGGGACGAACATTTCCCTGGTAATGGGGTAGATGTCAAAGCCGTTGCGGTTTCGCCGTTGGCTTTCCAGCTTAGCGCCGTTGAAGTAAACTCCTGCCACTTTGTCGGAGATGGACAAAGTCATGGGGAACATTTCGTCGGTGAGTTCCTCCACCTGAATGGGGCATTCCAAAGTATCCCCGTCGGCGTTCCACTGCATCAGCAGCTTGTTTTCAATGGGCGGGGCAAACTGCCAGTTCTGCTGTTCCAGGTCGATGGCGTTGTTCAACTGGTACAGCGCCGCATTGGGGCTGGTGTACCGCACCAGGTAATCCTGGCCCTTCACCACCTTGTAGTCCTCGTAGGTCACCACCTGGCCGCCGCCTTTTACGAACCGGTCCAGAAGCGCCTTGCCCTTGTCGGTCCAGACCAGATCGTCGCTGACCACCAGCCGGGAGTAGCACTCCTTGCCGATGGTGAGGACGCCGTCCCGGACGCTGCCGCATTCCTCCACCAGCTTTTCGTCGCTGAGATGGAACTGGGCCTTGAAATTGTACAGCTCGTCGCAGATCTCCACCACGCTGTTGCTGATCCGGACAGCCTCGGAATCCGAGATGTTTTCCCCGTTGTACTCGTTCATCTGGGCCAGCTGATCCGGAGTAAAGTTGGCCATCACCCCACGGGTGGGGCAGATCAGCAGGCTGGTGACCCCGTCCTTGATCCGGGTGTTGGTGTGGTTGATGTTGTCGATGAGGCTGGGGGTCACGTCCCGCCACAGCATATGGGTGGGCACCGAAGCAGGCCAGTCCCGGATACCGTCGGCAGTAAAG